>NZ_JBALEQ010000097.1:0-85715 GCF_036917775.1 Nostoc sp. | reverse complement strand
AGTTTGGTAGGAACTCTACCAACAAGCGTGGCTGCAAATGCTTCTACCACAATTACTGTGGCGCTTAATACCACTAAACCTGGAACCTATGGTGGGACTCTGATTTTAGGCAACAACGATAGTGATGAAAGCTCTTTTGACTTTGCTGTTAGTGGTATAGTTAAACCCGCTCCAGCTCCCGAAATTCAAGTCCTCAATGGCACAGTTGACATTGCAGATGGCAGTACTACTGCGATTAACTTTGGCGATGTCATTACTGGTAATACTCTCAGCAAAACCTTTACCATCAAGAACACAGGTACAGCTGCACTTAACCTCAGTAATCTCAAACTTCCCGACGGATTTAGTTTGGTAGGAACTCTACCAACAAGCGTGGCTGCAAATGCTTCTACCACAATTACTGTGGCGCTTAATACCACTAAACCTGGAACCTATGGTGGCACTCTGATTTTAGGCAACAATGATAGTGATGAAAGCTCTTTTGACTTTGCTATCAATGGCATAGTTAAACCCAAAATTCAAGTTATTAATGGCACTGCTGGCAATGACATCTTTATTACACGGCTAAACAATGGCAATGACATCATCACAGACTTTGGCGGTATAGGTACTAACTCAAACCCTCCATCTGCGGTGATTGCCAAAGTAGATACCTTGCAATTTGTTGGGACTGGCTTGACTGCGAGAAATCTGCAATTAACTCAAAATAGCAATGACTTAGAAGTTACTTTTGAAGGCGTGGCCAATACCAAAGTTACTCTGCAAAACTTTCAGTTAGAAAACCTGGAGAACGTAAGCGCATCGGCAATAAGACCTGCTATCGGTAATATTCTGTTTGACGGACAAGCCAGTATTACAGACAGTTTTGATGTGATTAATGCCAACTCCACTCAAACGAGCATTTTCAACAGAAACACCGTCACCTTTCTCAATGAATTGAACAATAACATCGTCGGTTTTGACAGCTCCAACGATGTGATTAATGGTCAAGGGGGCAATGATACCATCAATGGTAATAGTGGTGATGACTTACTACGGGGTGGTGCTGGTGATGATCTTCTCATTGGTGGAAAAGGTAATGATATTCTCATCGGTGGTAGTGGTACTGATGCTTTCGTCTACAATACCAATGCTGCCTTTACTACCGCTAGTGTGGGTATTGATACTATTGCTGACTTCAATCACTCTGATAGTGACAAGATTGTTCTGGATAAAACTACTTTTAGTGCCATTACTTCTATTGCAGGAAAGGGTTTTAGTAACGCCAGTGATTTTCAAATCACTAGCTTAGGGGCAGTTAGTAATGCTGTGATTGTCTACGACTCTATGACTGGACAGTTACTATACAATCAAAATGGTGGCGCTGCTGGTTTCGGCACTGGTGGTCAATTTGCACAACTTACTGGTGCGCCAACTCTGACTGCCTCCGACTTCATCATTCAAGCATAGTTGGGTTGGGTAAACTAAGTGGAAGTGTAATCCAAACATTAATCGACTTTCAATTAAATAGATCACACACGTAGGGGCACAATATATTTGTGCCCTTACAACTTTGCAATTTAAATACCAAATACCATCAGTTACAAGGTGAAATAAAATACGGTGTAGAGTAGAGCAAAATGAAATGTGCAGAATTCTTTAGTTTAAGATTACCTTTTGATTACTCTGACCTTCATAACTGTATTTCTAGCAGATAAGTTAGGCTTAAAACTCAGAAAAAAGATTCAAAACGACGCTGGTAAATGTATTTCTGTTGGAATGGCAACGGCAGCAGTCCTAGTTCAACCTGTACTGACCGAAAATACTCATGCAGATATGTGCGTTGTCGGTGCTGAGATAGTATGGATGTCAAGTGTTTTAACCGACGCAGGTAAAATAATCAGTGGTCATACTGGATGATAGTCCTATTGATGGCAGTCAAACAGCAAGAGCAACGGCCCACTTATCGAGGTTACTGAATTATTGCTACCACTAACTGGAGCAAATACAAGGCAAAGAGGGTGTACAAGTAATTATACAACAGTAATTGACACTACAGAAGAGAGGCGATCGCTACCCAAGAAAACATTAACTGCGACTTGGAACTACTTGACAGCAATATTTTTCCTCCAGACCTAAAATCAATACACAAGATTTAGCAGGAGTTAGAAGTATTACACCTGGGTAGACTAACTAACGTAGAAATCCTGAAGAAAGCACCGTTGACCGATTTTGATCCAGGTGTGTGTCTACACTTTCCCAGACAAGGACAATTTGAGCCACTGAGTTAGTCAGATTAATGCAGACTAAAAACACTTTATAAATCCCTAAAAGGGATGTTTGCTCATGGAGAAAATTTGATGCTAATCAACCAAATACTAGCATAATTCTTTATATCTACACTAAAACTTTATGAAAGCTATATCAAACAACACCTTACATATTTTTGCAACCAAAAGCCTATATACTAGACTAGACTTTGATAAATTTGAGAGTTTTGTTAATTGCAATACCAAAAACTATTAATTTTTAAATGAAATACTAGCGTATCTTATAGTCTATAGTTTTTAAGGTTTAGTTAAAACTATATCCAGTATCATCAAAAAAACTGCAAACTTCATGTGGTGCAAAATCAATCGGGGAGTGGAAACATGAATTTACGTAGAGATGCATTGCAAATCCTCAAGGAAACTAGCCGAACTTTTTATATCCCAATTAGTCTTTTACCGCCAGGATTACAAGAAGCAGTAGCATCAGCATATTTGTGTATGCGTGCCATTGATGAAATTGAAGATCATCCCGAAATAGATAATGCGACTAAAGCAAAGCTGTTAAGAAGCATTAGCCTGACATTACAGGCGGGGGTTGATGGCTTCGCAGTAGAGGCTTTCTTTACAGGATTTAATGGGTATGAAAATACCTTAGAAGAAGTCACTCTGAGAATTAGAGAATGGTTGCTGCTAGCACCTGAGACTATTGCACCTCGAATTTGGGATGCCACTGCTGCAATGTCAGACCGAATGGCTTACTGGGCAGAAAGAAACTGGAAAATTTATACAGAATCTGATTTGGATCGTTATACCTTTGGGGTTGCAGGCGCAGTGGGATTGTTACTTTCGGACTTATGGACTTGGTACGATGGAACACAAACGAACCGTACCCAGGCGATTGGGTTTGGTCGCGGTTTGCAAGCAGTTAATATCCTGCGTAACCACACTGAAGATTTAAGGCGTGGGGTAGACTTTTTTCCAGAAGGCTGGAGTGCGGAAAATATGCAAGAGTATGCGCGGCGCAATCTAGCTTTGGCTGAAGCTTACACCAAAGACCTTCCTACCGGCCCAGCCTTAGATTTTAGCCAGATTCCCTTAACCTTGGCTAATGGCACCCTTGATGCTCTTGCTAATGGTAAAGAGAAACTTAGCCGCAGTGATGTTTCTGCACTTATCGAACAGCTAATTAGTGTGAATATGAAAGCCAGCTAAATAGTCTGTTAAAAACTAATGGAGATAATTCTAAATTGCCTCCAAATTCGGGCATCCAAAATCCTACAGTGATTTTTGTAGGATGGGCACTGCCCTCTAATACCAATTTTGGTTGAATCTTGGATGGCAACTTTGATGTGTTTCGAGTGCAACAGGGATTTTGGATTCAAAATCTGAGACCTTACCCTGTTCTAGCAATGTAAACAAGTAACTAAAACATTTATTAATATAAGTATAATCAATTGCATTATTTTTGCGACCATTTACGTAATACCAGGTAAACTTTAGGAACTCTTCAAAGGATTTCCAGCAAAAATTACCTGGCAAGAATTGATTAATGTCTAAATAATTGAAAGAGAGTGTAACGCTCCCCGTGATTATTCGTGCAGCGAGTTGACAGTGCATGAGCTACTGCTTAAATCCTATCTGTCCCAATCCAGAAAATTTGGTAAACAGCCAAAGTTGTCAGTCTTGTGGCTCGCAACTACTGTTGCGCGATCGCTATCAGGTGATCAAACCATTAGGTCAAGGTGGCTTTGGAGCAACCTTCTTAGCCAACGATCAAGGCTTACCAGGAGAACCGAGTTGCGTAATCAAACAATTACGCCCATCAGGAAGCGCCCCACACGTTTTACAGATGGCCAGAGAACTCTTTGAACGAGAAGCCAAAACTCTAGGTAAGATTGGCAATCATCCCCAAGTACCAAGGTTGCTAGACTATTTTGAAGATCATGAACAATTCTACTTAGTTCAAGAATATATCAGTGGTGATACCTTGCAGGAGGAGGTCAAACTTAACGGCATCTTGACCGAAACTGGAGTCAAGCAATTCTTAAGCGAGATTCTACCACTCCTCCAATACATCCACGAGCAAAAGGTAATCCATCGTGATATCAAGCCAGCCAACTTAATTCGTCGCACTCAAGATGCCAGAATGGTACTGATCGACTTTGGTGCCGTCAAAAACCAAGTCACCCAAGGCGCGATTAGTCAATCAGGGCAAACAGCATTAACAGCTTATGCGATTGGTACTCCTGGTTTTGCGCCTCCAGAGCAAATGGCTATGCGTCCAGTCTATGCCAGTGATATTTATGCTCTGGGGGTGACGTGTATTTATTTACTGACTAGCAAAACTCCTAAAGATTTAGATTACAATCCTCACACTGGCGAGATGATGTGGGAGCAACTTGTGCAAGTGAGCGATCACTTGAGCAATGTATTACGAAAAATGTTAGAAGTTTCTGTACGTAATCGCTATCAGTCAGCCGCAGAAGTTCTTAGAGCATTGGAAATAGAACCATACTTAGAAAGTTTAGCAAAGGGTTTACTGATTAAATCAGATACTGGGTCTAAAGAGCGAACACACAACCACCTGGAAAATTCTGCTGTTTTATGTAACAACTCTTCTGTTGCTGCCACGAGTGTAGGAGTGGCACAGGTAGCGGCAGCAATTCGTGCCAGACGAGCTAAGGCAGCAGAAGCTGCTGGATCACACCAGGGTTCTGGGATGGGCAAATCAACCACTTTAGCTAACAGCAACAGTAATGGTTCACAAGTTCAAATTTCTAAAGTTGAGCGTAAGTTAGATACCCAAAGTTTGTTAACCGCCTATCAAAAGGGAAGACGAGATTTTGCTCTTCACAATTTAAGTTTGTTGAACCTGCAAGGTGCTGATTTATCAGGAACAAATTTCCATTCCACTCAATTTCAAAAAACTAACCTCCAGGGAGCTAATCTTCACAATAGTGACTTTGGCAGAGCCAGCCTTAGTAAAGCAAATCTCAAGGATGCTAATTTGACTAAAGCATACTTTAACCATGCTGATTTAGAAGGGGCAGACCTGCGAGGTGCAGACCTCAGTAATGCTTATCTCAGCAATGCTAACCTGCGAGGAGCTAATCTATGTGGTGCTAATCTCACTAGTGCCAAGATTTCTGATGAGCAGCTAGCACTAGCAAAAACAAATTGGATGACCATCCGCCCCAATGGTAAACGAGGCTTATTGTAAGTTGAAAGTTGAGATTTTGGAGCCAGAGTAAGCTACTGGCCTCTAGATTATTTCCCTACTTTTTAATGAAGTTTAAAGAGGAGCAAGTCTTAGTTGAAACTGTATTGTTTAACGAGGCTTCGATTTCCTTATTAGCTTGATAAATTAACTATTATTTTTCTTGATAAAACTCAGATTTATTCAGAATTTACCAATTAGATAAGATATCACAATTCTATTTGATTTGTGAGAATTGGAACCTGTAGATGCTCAAAAACTTTTATAGAGTTGGGGATCTTGTTTATTATGAACAACTCAGAATTTTTATAGTTGCTTCCCTTAATAGCCATCGCTCTTGCAAATATTAAGAAATATCTCCTTATCTAGCAAAAATACGGAAACCTTTGGCAATTCTTAATCAAATCTTTATAATTTTTATCTGTTACAAATAACAAATGATTATTTACAATAAACAATAAAGCATCACAATAGTTTTTCCTAGATATTTATATGCTTTTTATTGCTATAAACGACAGGGTATCTCGTAAGTAAAAGCTGTAAAAGATAACGCTCTTAAGCCACTCAAGTTTTCAGATGGCAGCAGAAAGTGAAAAATTAATTAATTATCCCTGATTGTAGGCTGAAGCAGAATAGTCACAACCGAAATCGGGCAATACAAGGTTTATATATCATGGCTGACTTTGCACAAACAGAAATAGAACGGCGATTAACTTTATATCAAGTATTCCTTAAGTTGTATGAACACCACAGCAGCCTTCTAGATGAAATTCTTCAGCTAGAAAACCTATCCCAACCATCGTTGAGAAAGATGAAGGTACGTTACGTACATGGTGTAGTGGATACGTCTACTGTTTATTTGATGACTAACTTATGTGACAATAAGACCCAAAGTTTACGACAATCACAGCAGATTTGGACAATAGGTCGTAATCAGAACAGTGGTATTTGCATTGCTGATAACTATATGTCTCGTCGCCACGCGGCTATTCAATATATTGACGATCAAGGCTTCTATTTCATAGACTTCAACAGTACCAATGGCTCATTTGTGAATGGCGATCGCGCTTTAGGTCCGATCAAGCTCGAAGATGGCGATCGCATCCGTCTAGGCAATATGACTTTTGATTTTTTTGTAAATTATACGTGTCGTATTTTGCCAACTGTAGCAGTGGAGTTATTGATGCAGCTTGTGCATCGTAAAAATGACAATCAAGTAGAAATACTTTCTTTTCCGCGTGATAAACAAAAATATATACCTGAGAAAGTAGATGAGAATTTAGAGATTTTCCGAAATTCACGATTATTTGAGAAGCTTGAACATTATTATGACAATTTCAGTTCAGAACAGAAATCAGAAATTTTAGACCGCTTTTTTAGCAGACCAATACCATAAAATCCCAGTTAAAAAATTGAAAATTGCCATAATTTTCAATTTGGTGAAATATACACAATTCGTAGGGGCACAACGATGTTAATTGTTGTGCCCCTACTTTTACCTGATTAGAACTAGAAATGCCGAACAATAACTGATCAATGCTTTACAAAAAGTGGGTTAGCTATTTTGTAACCCACTATATATTCAAAATTGCAGATGAATAAATCCACATTCCTTATTCTTCTGGTTCTAAATCGATATCTTCCTCTTCATCTTCTTCGCTGGCTTTAGCTACAGAGTTAGCAGAAACAACAGCGCCTTTATCTAGCTTTTCACGCACCAGTTTCTTAATTTCTTCAGCGAATTCAGGCTTTTCTTCTAGATACTTAATGGCGTTGTCTCGTCCTTGGGAGATATTATCGCCATTGTAACTATACCAAGCTCCTTTGCGGATAATAATGCCAGTTTCTTCTGCTAGGTCAACAACACAACCCAAGGTAGAAATACCTTTACCAAAAATAATGTCAAATTCCGCTATTCTAAAAGGCGGCGCTACTTTATTTTTGGCGACTTTGACTTTAACGCGATTACCATATTCATCTGTACCTTTTTTCAAGGTTTGAATCCGACGAATATCCAAACGCACCGAAGCATAAAATTTCAATGCGTTACCACCAGTTGTAGTTTCTGGGCTACCGTAGGTAACACCGATTTTTTGCCGCAACTGGTTGATGAAAATTACTGTACAACCAGATTTACCAATATTACCCGTAATTTTACGTAGGGCTTGGCTCATTAATCGCGCTTGCAGACCAACGTGGGCATCACCCATATCACCTTCAATTTCAGCACGGGGAACCAGTGCTGCTACTGAATCAATGACTACAATATCAACCGCAGCAGAACGCACAAGCTGATCGACAATTTCCAAAGCTGACTCGCCAGTGTCAGGTTGAGAAATCAGCAAATTGTCAATATCTACACCCAATGCCGCAGCATAAGTAGGGTCTAGGGCGTGTTCAGCATCAACGAAGGCAGCAATACCGCCATTTCTTTGCACTTCGGCGAGCGCGTGTAGCGCTACTGTAGTTTTACCGGAACTTTCCGGCCCATAAATTTCTATTACCCGACCCTTGGGTAAACCACCACCCAATGCTAAATCTAGGGTAAGCGCTCCACTAGAAATTGTTTCCACCCGCATCCGGGTAGCGTCGCCCAGGCGCATGATTGCCCCTTTACCAAAGCTGCGCTCAATCTGGTTTAGCACCATAGTCAGTGCTTTTTGCTTGCCGGAAGTATCGGTGTTGATAGCCATTTCTGCCTCTAATGCCTCTAATCTAAATATATGGTTTTAAGGAGTGTTGGTTTCGGAGCTTGAGTAGAACAGATATACTATTTTAACCAGAAAATTCTGGAATAGGACTTCTCAAATCAAAAAAGGGTGTGACAAGATCGTAACTCGATCGCTACCAGATTAGGGTAGTTTTGCACAATGATACCAACTTGCATTCAGAGATAGCTTTTTTTGGCTGGGTAAGCAAGGGTTTTCAAAGAAAAAATAAATTACCTAAACAACCCTGTCAGTAGAACCGGACTCGTGAGTATTAGCGATCGCTATGCCAATCAGCATACCGGGTAAGGCGAAGATGTAGATGGCTAACGGTCACGGGATTTTCAAAGCTTTATTCTACTTATCTATTTACATAAAATTAGCAGCAAATACTCTTAAGCCAGAATTGAAATGAGAAGATTTATTTGCTAAAATATAGTCAAAATGTCTAAAATAATCAAAATGTCTATGCAGACCTATACTCTCACAGATGCTCGTAACAAACATGGTGAGGTTTTTGATAAGGCTGCTACAGAGCCAGTTCTACTCACTAAGCAATCACGGCCTAGCCATGTGATTATTTCAGCCGAGAGCTATCAAAAATTAATGAATCGGCTGGAAGAATTAGAGGATATGGTTTTTGGTCAAGCTGCTGAAGTTTCTCTGAGTCAGTCTAAAATGATTGGTACAGAGGCTTTTACATCTGCATTAGAGCATTTAGCTAATGGCGAAGCTTGATGGTCTAGCAACTGTTCTTGATTTTCTGAACGGTTTACAGCCTAAAATAGCAGCACAGATTGCAAAAAAGGTTTTGGCTTTGAATGTTGAGCCTTTACCCGCTGATAGTGAGCAGCTATCTGGTTATCAGGGTTTATATCGAGTTGATAGTGGTGAATATCGAATTATTTACAGGTATTTTCCTGATCGCGATTTAATAGAAGTGATTTTAGTCGGTAAGCGCAATGATGATGATGTCTACAAAAGATTGAAGCGTTTAGTCGGTTAAGCTTTGGTTTTCATTAAAAATGCTAGAATCTCTCCAGCACAAATGCTTTCAGGCATCTTTGATGACTTTCGACCTTCCCGACTCTCTGATTCTCGATACTGCGCTTTCAGTTTCTGGATTAACTGACTATATCCGCTTGCTATTAGAGCAAGATGAACAACTGCGGCAAGTTTGGGTAACTGGCGAAGTTTCCAGCGCTAATCATCATCGCAGTGGTTTATTTTTTACGCTGCAAGATACCGATCGCACCGCCGGAATAAAATGTGTAGTATGGAATAGCCAATTGCCAAAACTCGCCCAAATGCCAGTTGCGGGTGAGCAAATAATTATTTTGGGTAGTATTCGCCTATATCCACAACGGGGAGAGTATCAGTTATCAGTTTGGCAAACTTTACCTGCTGGTGTTGGTTTACAGGCGTTGCGCTATCAACAACTAAAAAATCGCTTGCTGGCTGAGGGATTGTTCGACGCGCAAAGAAAGCGATCGCTCCCCATCCACCCTCAAACGATTGCTGTCGTCACTTCCCCAACGGCTGCTGCTTGGGGTGATATTCAAAAAACCCTCAAACAAAGGTATCCAGGTTTACACGTTTTATTTTCTCCTGCGACCGTACAAGGTGAGCAAGCACCAGAATCTATCGTCAAAGCAATTGAGCGGGTGGAAAGAGATGGACGCGCCGAAGTGCTAATTTTATCGCGGGGTGGTGGCGCGGTGGAAGAGTTGGCTTGCTTTAATGATGAACGAGTGGTGCGATCGCTTGCTGGTTGTTCTATTCCGGTAATTACTGGAATCGGCCATCAAAGAGATGAATCTTTGGCGGATTTAGTTGCAGATGTCTGTGTGCATACACCAACTGCGGCGGCAGAAATGGTTGTACCAGCACTTTCAGAGTTGTATACTGAACATCGGCAACGAGTTGTGGCTTTATATGAGGTAGTGCATGACTCTTGGGAAACTGCTGAGAATAAACTGCAAGGTTTGCGGAATCGTTTGCGGCGTTTGCGGTTAGATCGGCAAGTGCAACAGGAGGTGGAAAAGTTAGCTTGGAAGCGTCAGCATTTGGTGCAAATTACCACGGGGCGATCGCAGCAAGCAAGGCAGCATTTAGAGTTATTGCGGCAAAAGTTGGCAACTCTTGACCCGAAAGCAGTGTTGCAGCGTGGTTATGCAGTGGTAAGAAGGGAAGATGGAGCGATCGCTCGTTCGGCAACGGAGTTGGCTGTCGGAGAAGATTTGTTGATTCAATTGGGGCTGGGTGGCGTTAGAGTGAAGGTTGTAGAAGTAAACGTAGACGCATAGCGGCTTGCCGTAGGCTACCGCAGAGGCGCAGAGGACACGGAGAGATTAATGGTTAAACGTAAAAGTGCTTCTAGTTCTGATTCGATGGAAGGTTGGAATTATGAGGCGAAGGTTGCTGAAATAGAGGGAATTATTACTCGCATTGAGGCAGGTGAGTTAGAATTGGAGGTGGTGTTTGACCAATTTGCAAGTGCTGTTGAGTATTTGCGTCAGTGTGAAAGTTTTTTGCAGCAGCGACAGCAGCAGGTGGATTTGTTGATTGAAATATTAAGCGAAGAGTAGAAGCCAGATTTTTTAGTGTAAGTTATTTAGTTAAATTAAATATAATAATTAAAAAGCTAAACTGGTTAAAAATAAATAATTTTTATTATCAATATTTTTTAGCAAATTTCCACCTTCACTCATATTTAAATCTTCCCAATCCCCAATTCACAGTTCCAATGAGGAGTTTGAGAAGCTAAGAATGACTGATGAGATGATTGATTTAACGAACTGCGATCGCGAACCGATCCACATTCCAAATCTGATCCAGCCTCACGGAGTTTTACTGGTTTTGCAAGATCCCACCCTGGAAATCCTCCAGGTAAGTAGCAATAGCCAGGAAGTTGTTGCCCGTCAACCGGAAGAATTGCTGGGCAAGCCTTTGTCATACTTATTCAATGCCAAGCAGATTAAGCTGATTCAACAATGTCTGGCGGAAGATTTTGAGAGCATCAATCCCCTCAATTTGTTTATCAAGCGTCTGAATAAATCAATCTATTTTGATGGTATTGTACATCGTTTAGATAATATCATTATTCTGGAATTGGAGCCGAAACAAGCGAAGGGACAAATAAGCTTTTTTGACTTCTATCAACAGGTCAGAGGAACAATCACCCGTATTCAAAAAGCACCCACACTACTGGAAATGTGCCAGATTGTGGTGGCAGAAGTCCGGCGAATCACTGGCTTTGAACGCGTCATGGTCTATAAATTTGATCAAGAAGGGGCAGGTAGCGTCATCGCTGAAGACACCAATCAGGAAACGCCCTATCTACACTTGCACTACCCACCCTCTGACATTCCCAAGCAAGCCCGACAGCTATACACTCTTAACTGGCTGCGGCTGATTCCAGATGCCAGTTACCAGCCTGTCACCTTAATTCCAGCGAACAATCCTTTGACAAATCAACCCCTCGATCTGAGTCTATCGGTGTTGCGGAGTGTTTCTCCGATTCATCTAGAGTATCTGCAAAATATGGGCGTTACTGCCTCTATGTCTATTTCTCTGATGCACGAAAAAAAGCTTTGGGGATTGATTGCCTGTCATCATTCTTCGCCTAAATATATTTCTTACAATATTCGCACTGTGTGCGAGTTCATTGGACAGGTGATGTCTGTGGAACTGGCAAACAAAGAAGCGAGTGAAGACATTGATTACAAAAGCCAATTGAAATCATTGCAAACTCAATTTGTGGAAGGGTTGTCTCAGACTGAATATTTTCTGGATGGTATGGTGCAACTAAAATCTCAATTACTTAATCTGGTTACAGCCACGGGAGCAGCGATATGCAGTGGCGACCAGTGTATTCGAGTGGGTGAAACACCCTCTGAGGAAGAGGTTCATGCCTTACTCGATTGGATTAAACCGCATCTTTATCATAACTTGTTTGAGACACGATCGCTCTCGAAAAATTATCCTGCCGCCGAGTCATATCAAGCGATCGCCAGTGGAGTGTTAGCCCTAGAAATTTCTAAAGTTCATCACAATTACATTCTCTGGTTTCGTCCAGAAGTAATTCAAAGCGTAAATTGGGGCGGCAACCCCAACAAACCTGTAGAAGTTGTGTCAGATGGCAGTTTACGAATGTCTCCTCGCAAATCTTTTGCATTGTGGCAAGAAACGGTGCAAGGATGTGCCCTACCTTGGAAACCTTGCGAAGTTGAAGCGGTTACTGAACTGCGAAGCCTGGTTGTAGGTGTTGTGTTGCGACAGGCAGACAAACTGGCATCGATGAATTTTGAATTACAACGGAGTAACGAAGAACTCGATTCTTTTGCTTACGTTGCCTCTCATGACCTGAAGGAACCTCTGCGAGGCATTCACAACTATGCCAACTTTTTAATGGAAGACTATGCAGACGTATTGGATGACGATGGAATTGCCAAACTCCAAACCCTGGTGCGCCTGACGCAGCGAATGGAAGACCTGATCAACTCACTCCTCCATTTCTCCCGCTTGGGACGCGCCGAAATGCTCCGGCAACCAGTGAATCTGAATGACGTAGTGCAACAGGTAATCAGCACTTTGACCATTGCCCGACCCCAAAGCGAAGTCGAGTTTCGCATTCCTCAACCCCTAAAAAGCGTTCAATGCGATCGCGCTCAGATTAATGAACTCTTCAGCAACCTAATCAGCAACGCCATTAAATACAATGATAAACCCCAAAAGTGGGTTGAAATTGGTTGCCTTGAAGGAAATGGCGAAAGCAAAATTGCTTCCACTTCTCTGACTTTCTACGTTCGTGATAACGGCATTGGCATTTCAGAAGAACATCTTGACAAAATCTTTCAAATCTTCCGCCGCTTACATGGGCGGGACGACTTTGGAGGTGGGACTGGCGTAGGCTTAACCATTGCCCGCAAAATTGTAGAACGGCACGGTGGTAGGATTTGGGTGGAATCTATCCCAACTCTTGGCAGCACATTTTACTTTACCCTGTCGGCGGAGGCAAATAGATGACTCGTATTTCAGTCTCCCCAATCCAGCAAACGCCCGTACTTTTAATTGTGGAGGATAGCAACGAAGATTTTGAGGCACTGCAACGATTTTTAGGGCGATCTTCTGTTGCGATCGCCATTCAACGGTGTGTAAATGGAGAACAAGCCTTAGCATTTCTTTATCGGACTGGCAGGTATATTGAGCGCGAAAGTGCCCCCCGTCCCGGCTTGATTGTCCTTGACTTGAACCTGCCCGGAACCGATGGACGAGAAGTGTTGCGCCGGATTAAACAGGATGACAGCTTGAAAATGATTCCGGTGGTGGTGTTTACTACCTCTAACAATCCCAAAGATATTGAAGTATGTTATCAATACGGTGTCAACAGCTATATTGTTAAGCCAATCAATTTTGCTCAACTGAAACGAGATATTCAGATGCTAGTGGAATATTGGTTTGAAGTGACGACACTGCCTGATTTCCCAGAGGATTAGCCATAAGTCAATATGGTTCAGTTAAGGGCTACTGGCAAAAATTTTGGGTTTTTAAGACGCGATAAATCGCCGTCTCTACAACTCTTTTGGTCTTATCTGAACTGTAGTGTCTTTCCCCTTGTCCCGAATGGCACGCTTGTTAAGCTGAAAGGTTTGCCTGGAGTGGGTGTGGGAGGTGTGGGGAGTTTGGGGAGTGTGGGGAGTAAGATTTCTTCTCCATCCTCCCTCCCCTCCCACACCTCCCACACTCAAAAGCCTTACAAATAATGGATTCGCCGTTATCTTAGTGCCATTCCCCCTTCCCCCTGCTTGTTAGGAACTCAGCCATTCCTACCAATCAGAGTTGCAATTGCCTTGACTAACTCATCTGGTTCAACGGGTTTAGACAGATGCCTTTGAAATCCTGATGCGATCGCTTGTTGCTGGTTGATTTCTCCCGCATAAGCAGTTAAAGCGATCGCGGGAATCTGTTTAGCTTGCTTTGGCTGCAATGCTCTAATTTGGCGCATTAGCATATAGCCATCTGTCTCTGGCATTCCAATATCACTGAGCAAAATATCTGGTTCTGACTCTGCCAATGCTTGCAGTGCTTCTTTTGCTGATGCCACGGCAATTACCCTTGCCCCAGCTTGTTCTAGCACAAATGTATGAAACTCACGGGTATCATCGTCATCGTCTACAACTAAGATTTGAGTGCCTGTAAGAATTTCAGTTGGAGAAAAAGTATTTAAAGGATCAATGTTTATCTGTTGTTTTGAGGTTAACTCTTTTTTGATCAGGGGTAGCCTAACTCTAAAAATAGCTCCTTGCCCTTCCCCTAAACTTTCTGCCGAAATCGTACCACCATGTAATTCTATCAAATGACGGACAATTGCTAACCCTAACCCCAAACCACCAAACCTTCGGGTTGTTGTGCCATCAGCCTGACGAAAATATTCAAATACATGAGGGAGAAATTCAGGGCTGATCCCTTTACCTGTGTCGCTGACGGTAATCTGAGCTTGAGAATCAATGTGTTCTAGTTGAATATTAATTTTTCCTTTTTCAGGAGTGAATTTGACGGCATTCGATAACAGATTCCAGATTACTTGTTGTAAGCGATCGGAATCACCTAAAACGTGCCCCAAAGAAGCATCTAGCATTGTCTGAATTTGAATATCTTTAGCCTCTGCTGCCAAACGTACTGTCTCCAATCCCGCCTCAATCACCAGTACTAGGTTGACGGGAAACATCTTCAGATTGAGCTTACCTTGTAATATCCGAGAGACATCAAGCAAATCTTCAATGAGTTGAGCTTGTAATTTAGCATTGCGCTCGATGGTTGCAATAGCTTTCTTGATCTCTGCTGGCTGAAATTCACGGGTTTGTAAGAGTCTTGCCCAACCAAGAATGGGATTGAGAGGCGATCGCAATTCATGGGAAAGCACCGCCAAAAACTCATCTTTAATCCGGTTGGCTGTTTCGGCTTCAGTTCTGGCAGCTTGCTCAAGTTCCAGGAGGCGATCGCGTTCGGCTTCTGCTGTCTTGCGTTCTGTAATGTCAATCACTGAGCCAATGTAACCTTTAAATTGACCGTCCACCCCAAACCAAGGATTAGCAGCATCGATTGTCCAGCGATACTCGCCGTCTTTGCGCTGCAAGCGGTACTCCATACGGAAAGCCTCACAACGCTTGCTAGCTTCCAGAAAAATATTCCTAGCCTCATTGTAATCTTCTGGATGTACGGCGTTCAACCAGCCAAATCCCAGACTCGTTTCTTCCCCTTGACCGGTAAAGTCATACCAGCTTTTGCTTAGATAGGTGCAATAGTTATTGGTATCTGTTACCCAAACCATGAAGGGGGCATTGTCAGCCATGTTGCGGAACTGTTCTTCGCTTTCACGAAGTGCTTTCTCTGCCTGTTTGCGATCGCTGATCTCTGTAACAAAGATGCTTACTCCTTCACCAAAGGGGTAAACGCGATTCTCAAACCAGCGTTGCCAAGCAGGATAAAAGTATTCAAACTGAATAACCGTCTGTTGTGCGATCGCCCGATGAACCTGGGTATAAAACTCGCTTTTGGCCACATCTGGAAACAGTTCCCAAATAATCCGATCTAGCAACTCTTCCTTTTGGATGCCCACAACTTCTGCGACGCGATCGTTGACAAAGGTATAACGCCCCTCCCGATCCAACACAAAAAATTGGTCTTGGATGCCAGCGAGGACAGTTTCTAAGTGGGCTTTTGCCACCTCAGCTTCAATGCGTAGCCCTTGCTCTCGTTGCATTGCCTCCTCACGGAGACGAGCCATTTTTAGGGCTGCCTCCACCCGTGCCAACAATTCCCGAGCCGAGAACGGTTTAATTAAGTAATCATCGGCTCCCGCTTTTAAACCTTCCACCCGTGCCTCTTCTCCCGCCCGCGCCGACAGCAGAATGATAGGAACTTTTTTCGTTTGCGGATTGGCCCGTAATTCTTGCAGCAGTCCAAAGCCATCTAATCCAGGCATCATTACGTCCGTCAGTACCAAATCTGGGACACGCCCACGGGCAGAATCCAAAGCCGCTAAACCGTCCGCCACTGATTCCACCTCATACTGCTGACTTAACAGCCGCTTGATATAATCGCGCATATCTGCATTATCATCAGCCAGCAGAATTCGGGGAGAAGAAGGTGACAGGTTATAGGTGACAGGTGACAGGTAAGATTCCTCCCTATTCCCTATTCCCTGTTCCCTATTCCCTTCTTCGGGTAGCCAACGCAGAGCTTCTTCTAGATAGGGGGTTGCACCTAATGCAGTTGAAGCTAAGGTTCGAGGGGCGCTAATCCGGGCTGGAGGCAAATGAGCATATCCTGTTGGAATTGATACAGTAAAGCAACTTCCTGCTCCTAGAACACTGGTTACTTTGACTGTTCCACCGTGCATTTGCACCAATTCTTGCACCAGTGATAATCCAATTCCTGACCCTTCAAAAGTTCGTCCTTGCGCCCCTTTGACGCGGTGAAATCGTTTAAAAAGATGGGGAATTTCTTCTGCTGGGATACCGATTCCTGTGTCTTTGACTGCAAACTCAATATGGTCGTTTGCCCACTGCAAGCTTACCGCGATTTTTCCAGTCATCGTGAACTTGAAGGCATTAGAGAGCAGGTTAAGAACAATCTTTTCCCACATTTCCCGATCTACATACACTGGTGCTGGAAGGGAAGGACAATTGACTGATAATTCCATTCCTGCGCGTTCTACTGCTGAACGAAATACACTAGCTAGTTCTGCGGTGAAAGTGGCCAGATCGGTGGGTTGGTATGAAGCTTGAACCCGTCCGGCTTCGATGCGTGAGAAATCTAGCAGACTGTTGACCAGTTTTAGCAGGCGGAGTCCATTCCGTTGCACCATTTCTAACTGCTCTCGTTCGTGGGCTGGCAGTAGGCTGGCGCAATTAGCTAAGGTTTCCTCTAATGGCCCTAACATGAGGGTTAGAGGGGTACGAAACTCGTGGCTGACGTTGCTAAAAAAAACAGTTTTAGCACGATCAATTTCTGCCAAGGCTTCGGCGCGTTTGCGTTCTTCCTCGTAAGCTTGGGCGTTGGCAATGCTGGCTGCAATTTGAGCCGCAACTAAATCGATGAATCTTCTATAGTTATCGTCGAATAGCCTGAAGGGATTCAACCCAGCAATTAATATACCGGCTTTTCCCGTTTTACCGGATGGTGCAATTGGTACTGCGATCGCTTGATGGGGCGATCGATCCCAAACACCACAGGGTAAGCTACTAAAAGACACTTCCAAATCAGAGATCAGTTTTGCCTGATGCGTTTCGATCACTTCCGCAAATGGCCAAACGCAATCAGAATCAAGATCGACTGTTTCAGGTGCTGCTACATGATTTTGCTCGATGCGGCACGTTCCAGCCAGAAAAACTTGTTGCTGATCTGGATCAACCAGATAAATCATTGCGAAAGGCAAATCGTAAGGGTTGCTTTCCAGACAATTTGCACTTAATGTACAGGCTTGATCGAATGTCCTTGCATCTGCCGTCCTAGCCGCTAGTTCGCGCAAAAGTGCTAACTGACGTTCACCAATGATGCGTTGAGTGTCGTCTGTATTGGCACAGATGATTCCGCCTGTGTCACCCTGGTCATTAGGAACTGGGCTGTATGAAAAAGTATAATAGGTTTCTTCTGGGTAGCCGTTGCGCTCCATAATTAGCAGCAGCGCTTCGTCATAAGTACCCTCGTTCTTCAACATCGCTGATTCTGCTCGAGGGGCAACCTGATCCCATATTTCCTGCCACACGCAGGAAGCTGGCTGCCCAAGTGCTTCTGGATGTTTGCCGCCAATAATAGCCTTATAAGGGTCATTATAAAGGTTTATGAGTTCTTCGCCCCACCAAACAAACATAGGTTGGCGGCAAGTCAGCATAATTCGGACGGCAGTTTTTAAACTCTGTGGCCACTGCTGTGTTGGGCCTAGTGAGCTTTTTGACCAGTCCCATTCTCGCATCCTAGCACCCATTTCACCCCCGCCGATAAGGAAATTTACGTCGGCGTTGCTTGCTGACGTTGACTCGTTCTTCATTAATTCCTCTCGGTTGGTCATGCGTCGGTTACAGGCTATATCTGTGGTCGTCTTTTTGCCAAAATCCCCTCTAAATTAGAAGTTGATGCTCCTAAATAGTCATTTTAGAGGATATTCAAAGGTATATACAATCAAATACAGGCTCTGCCGTAACTTTTCAAAGCATTGAAATCGTCTTTTAGGGCAAGTTGCTGTTTTGGCTCTCTTCTATTGTTAACTCTATATGACCGATATTCCAAGCTATCAAGCAAGGTCAGTTCTTATTCATAACTTACAATAACTACTCCTCTTTTCGGGAGTCTATTTTCTTAAGAATTTAACCTCGTTCACTTAACTTCTTGAGTAGATTACTAATTCGCTGTATTCTTAAGGGATAAGGTCTTCCATCTCGATTTCCCAAAAGTTAATTGTTAGGAAAGTAACACTTAATTCGGCAGCAAACCTTTCTTTAGAGATATTTAACTCTTGCCGCAGGGCACGAATTAGTATGCCAATATTATGTTGCTTTGCCACAAGTAGGTTTACACTATGAGTCATATATATTAAAGTTCATAAATCACCATATATTAACAATTTTTACGACAAAATCTTATTTTGCGTCTACTGCTCTGGAGATAGAGATTGTGAACTCAAACTAGAGCATCACAACATTATCATAACTTTAATTTATCACTTTAAGAAATAAGACTATTTGATTTTATTCTATAACTCGCTTTATCCTGAAATAAGTGGAGATTTTAACTTTACAAGACTTACACAAACAATACTGAAAATCTTTATTTTCAGTCGGGGCAATTTATGTGTACGCATACTCTTAGGTTGAAGCAAGCTACGCGGAGTGTCTGTCTGTGTCACACTGCGCGTTAGCGTAGTCTCCCGCAGGGAAGCTAGAAAAGCAGATACTTTACGAATTATCCAACAGACTACCCGCAGGGTATTATCCCTATAGTGTGTAGTTTTGCGTATGAGATAAAAGTAGGTGTCTTGCCAAAATTTAAATACCAAACTAACGCTAAATTTACCAAAGAAATTTTGGTGTACCTATCTTTAAACTTTGATAAAACAAATAAGGAGAATAGCTAAATGCTAGATCAGCAGATTGATTACCCCAGCAGACCGAAGACAAGCGCAATGATTATGAAACTTTTCCAAATCACTCTAGTAGTCTTAGTACTTTTAATCAACTTAGTAATTGCTTTCCCTTCTTGGGCAGAAAAAACGCCTTCTTCAAGTAACAATCCTGACTATTTTCAAGTAGGGCAAAAAGTCATTTGGCTTTACAAGGCTCGTGCGGATTCTAGCGATGTCCAAAGAATTCCCGCCGAAGTAGTTCAGTTAAGTTCTAAGCAAGTACAAATCAAGGTATACAAACATAACCACGAATTTGTCAATCGTTGGGTAAATCCAAATAAGCTTGAGAATTTGCAAAAAGTCAAAGAGTCAGTATTCTAAACTTCAGCTATATGGAAGTAAACCTACTACAGTACGATGTAAATCCATCTATCATCTCAACTAATAATAGAAGTATGGGTAATTCATGAATTACCCCTATCGAGGTTAATAATTTTAAACTCTATTTATTTTTTATAGATCAAAAATACTGAACCAATTGGCCCAAGATTTTCTACATAAGTTTTCTGGTTATAATACAATCCTGGAGACATACCTCCATCGAATAAAATTCCTTCTTGAATATTACCTAAACAGTTATTGTTAGCAATGCCTTGTAGGACATTATCAAACATATCTGGCAGTAACTCTTGATTAAGTTGAGATAATTCAATCTCTGAATTAGCTTTCAAGTCATTAACTAATAGTATTACATAGCCTTGAGTAGTAATAGCTGCCAGAGAACGATTGGTGGCATTTTTACAAGCAAATTCTCCCAAATCTTGACAAATATCTTTAAACTTACCCTGACGATAGAATCTGCCATTACCGCCGACTAAATTGTAATTGAGAATATCATTTTTTCTTCTACCAGCTTGGATAGTAGCCTGCCTCTGGTTAGGTGTACCTCTTGATATGCCAAAGGAAGAACGCTTGTTTTTAAATGCTCCTGAATACTCTATACCACGAGAGACATTTAAACCTTGTGGCTTATTATCAGTACCTATGTAGTCGGCATTAATTGCGGCAATCGGTAGCTGTCCGTTCAATTTGGCATTCTCATCACCGATGAGTTCATGAAACTGTTTTGGAATGTATTCTTTACGCAACTTCCCTCTGGCATCTTTGGCGTAGAGTTTATGAGATAGGCCAACATTAACTTTGAAATCTAATTCTGCTGATTTGGGATTAAAAATAATCACATTGTTAATCCCTCTAGAATTTTTTTTACCCTGATTATTGGTTTTAAAAAAATCAATACTGAATTTAGGATCTTTGCCAGGGCAAGTTTTAGATGCTTTGGGGACTGGATTTGCTTCAATCTGTTGACAACCTGATAACAAGCTTGCACCAATTATCGAGATAAATAACAAAAATAATTTTTTGGTTGACATAATAATGCAAAAAACCGCTACAGAATTACTATAGCGGGGAATAATTTAAAATCTCAGTCTGAAATTAATCTGAATAACTACAATTTAAGAGAACCATTCTAAAACAGCTTCTTCTTTAGTGTTAGTATTCCGAGATGGTGTCTCACGATTAAATTTCATCTGAATTGACCGAGTTTGCTCACCATCCGCAGCTACAGCCAGAATTGGATAGTCAATTAAACCATCTTGGAAGGACATTTGGAAGCGGAATGTCCCATCTGGATTTAGCTGAATTGGACGGCCGCCAATGGTTACGGTAGCGTCGGGTTCGGTTGCACCGTAAACTATTAATTCAGCATCAGCAATTAACCAGAACTGGCGCGGACGAACTGGAACAGCAGAAGCCGAGAAGCCAACACCAGACATTCCTGCACCGGAAGCGGTTAAGCCTGAGACGGTAGGAACTGCCCACATACCCACACCAGAGGGAAAAATGTAGGAACTTAGGGCTTGTTCAGGACGCGCTGAACTTGGTACTTGATGCTGGGAACCGAAGATAGAACCAGCAACCCGTAGTGCTTCGGCTGATTCGGCTAAACCAAAGATTTGGTCGTAGATAGGATTGCCGTTAGTGTTTACACCACCATTGGCGGTAGCTGTAGCTGCAACCTTCTTGGCGGGGGGAACTAGTTCGTACTGAGTCTTACCGCGCAAATCTTCTTCAAAGTTGACAGTGATGAAGACATCTTCAATCCAGTCTGAAGGATAGACGGGGGGAATGTGTACTCTAGCAGAACGAGCTAGTACTAACCAGCGACCATCAGCAGCACGATAGCCGATATCTATCACATAATCGCGATCGCTAACTGGAACTGGTAGATACCATTCTCTAGCTAGTTCATCAGCAGGATATTCTTGAATGCTGTGAGGGCTTTGGTATTCGATATTGATGTCGGTGACATCATAAATCCGTAGCGCGAGTTGTTGTCCCCCTTGGCGGCGCAGTTCCTCTTTATGTTCATTGGGGATATCCCAGTAAGTGTAAGCCCACTGTGGATCGCGTGGTAAGAGGACAATCCGGCTTTCACCATAGCCAGAAGGCAAATCTGCGAGTCCTTCATCAACATCAGCTAGAGATCCACCTGTACGATCTTCCTGACCTAATTCAAACTTAGCAGCTTCCACGGTTTCCTGTGCCTCCAATGAACGAGATGGACTGAGCAAAGTTTTGCTTCGCTGGACTTCTAAAATTGATGCCAGCAATTGTGATTTACGCATTCGGCTATAGCGAGAGATGCTATATTCGCTGGCAACTTTTCGTAGTTGCCGTAAGGTCATCTCCTCTAGTGGCGGGCGTTCTTTTGCCATTAATTTGGCCTCCAGTAGTGTAAGCGGTAAATGATTTCCCCTGGTTAAAGAATGCTATATAAAAGGTCATCCACATCCAGATGAATTTCTTATTCCTGACTCCTGGTTTTGCCCAGTTTTAAGTTTTTTAATCTGTTTTTAAATTGAGGTAACTTCTAAAATTCCTGTGTTATGCCAAAATTAGCATTTCTTTGGGATCGAAGAAGTTCTGTTTGTTAAGTCAATATTAACCACTAAGCATATCTAGGGATCAAGTGTTTTCTATAGCTTTTTTGACTATATTACGAATTTATAAGCTTTTCTGGGATCGTATTGTCATGGTTTTATGACAATACTGTCTAACAGAGTGTTGCTCTCTGATATAGATATCAAGATTTCATGACATTTAGCTGTGGGAAAGGGGGCAAGGGAGCAGGGGAGAGGTTTTGCAGCTATTATTACTATGAAAATGATGCAATTTAAATGACGATTAGCTTATAAGCAAACAGCAAGCGGTACTGCGCGATCGCGATCGCGCCCAAGCTGCATTAAAATTCCAAAATTTGCGATCGCAACTATTCGCTAATATCACCCTGAAAATTCGTCAGTCTTTACAAATCGATGAAATTCTGCAAACCAGTGTCACAGAAGTACAAAAGCTACTGCTTGCCGACTGAGTATTAATCTTGCGTCTACAGCTAAATGGCTGTTTCATTGCGGTTCAAGAAGCAGTAGTTCTTGGTTTACCTGCTGTGCTGGGGGAGCAAATTCTAGAACGAATGCAGAAATACTTACGATTTAGGTGCAAACTCCTTCATCATTAAGCCAGCGCCTTTTGCTGCATTAGTCGAGGTCATGGACACTCTAGTCAAATACTGGTTTGAAATTGTGAAACTACCACTAGAAGAAGTGGGAGATAAACATGGACAACAGCCCTATTAAAGTTTTGTTCATTGATGATGACGAAGATGACTACAGCTTATGATGTGGGCATCCAAGCCTTTTTATCCAAGCCTTTTACAGCTAGTCAATTACTGCAAATTATTAGTACAGTTAAAAAGATTGAGGAATTGGAAATTGGCATGGGGAATTGGCATTACTAATTTATTTGTCAAACTTGAGAGTTATAATTTAGAAAATCCGAAGTTCTAACTCCTAAATTCTAACTATTAAATTCCTCATGACAAAGGATGACGTATTAGCGGCTAATGCAGCTTTTTATCGAGCTTTTGAAAGAAAAGATATTGAGATAATGAGTGCCGTATGGTCACAAGGAACTGGTAGTTTTTGTATTCATCCTGGAAGTAATATACTACGAGGTTGGAAGGAGATTCGCATCTCTTGGGAGCAGATATTTAAAAATACCGCTTATATCGAAATAAACACAGATATAATTGCTACAGAAATCGTTGATAATATTGCTTATGTTGTGCTGAGAGAAAATGTATTCCAAGTAGTAGCTGGGAGAAGACTTGAAGCACAATCAACAGCTACAAATATATTTCAATTTCTTGGTGGAAAGTGGTATTTAGTTCATCATCATGGCAGTCCCATTTTGCGATGAGGAATAGGGAATGGGGAATGGGGAATTGGGAATGGGGAAGGGGGAAGGGGGAATGGGGAAGAGTTTTACAATGACTAATGACAAATGACTAATGACTAATGACAAATGACTAATGACTAATGACAAATGACTAATGACTAATCAACTCTACTGCATCTCTTCCATCGTAATTTTGTAAGTAAACTTTCACAACTTCCTCTTTAGCAGTAGGCAACTTCTTTCCAATAAAATCTGGGTGGATTGGTAATTCTCGATGGCCCCTGTCTACTAACACAGCTAAACGAATCACCTCTGGTCTACCGTAATCGTTGACTGCGTTCAAAGCAGCGCGAATTGTCCGTCCTTTAAAAATCACATCATCCACGAGTACAACCGTTTTCCCCGTAAGGTCAAAAGGAATTTCACTTTTCGTTGGAGTCCGCAATCCAATTTTGTCAAGGTCATCTCGATAAAATGTAATGTCCAAAGCGCCAACTGACACGGCTACACCTTCCAGTGTCTCAATCTGACGTGCCAACAATTCGGCTAAGAACGCACCCCTGGTATAAATACCAAGAAGCACCAGTTGAGACAAATCACGCGTCCTTTCCACAATTTGAGAGGCCAGGCGAGTTAAGGTACGACGGATTTCTTCGGATGAGAGAATTTCAACTACTTTGGCAGACATAGGGAATAAGAAGTTAGGAGTGATGAGTTAACAGAGACGCGATTAATCGCGTCTGTACAAGAGTTAGAAGTTTTTATTCTTAACTCCTAAATTTACTTGCTTGGGAGTATTAAGACTATTGCGATCGCTATGCCTAACCATAGCAAAAAACAATATCGAGTTAGCTGCAAAGCATTTTGAATAGAAGTTGCAGTAATGGGATAAATCGCATCTCCTAGGAGTGGTTTGTACTTAGCTACCCCACGATACGAATTTGTACCTCCCATCTGTACACCCAAAAAAGCAGCATAGGCACACTCACTCCAGCCAGAATTGGGACTAGGATCGTTAATAGCATCCCGACGACAAATTCGCCAAATCTGCATTGGTTTACCCGATAACAGCGCCAGAGTCATGACTGTTAACCGACAAGGTAGCCAAGTCAAACAATCTTCCAATCGCGCACAAAACCATCCCAAATAAGTATAGGGTGCTTCTCGGTAGCCCACCATTGAATCAAGGGTACTGCTGGCTTTGTATGCTAAAGCCAAGGGAGTTGACCCCACAATTGGCACAAAGACACCAACAATTGCATAAAAAAGCGGAGCCATGACTCCATCTGTAGCATTTTCTGCAACCGTTTCTAAAACGGCTCGTAAAATTTCTGCTTGTGAGAGGTTTTGGGTATCTCGACCAACATAATTACTTAAAATCTTCCGAGCCTTCTCCAAATCTCCTGCTGTTAAAGGTTGTAAAACAGCCACTGCTGCGGCTCGTAAACTTCTACCAGCAAAACAACTAGCTAAAAGAATGGAATCAATTGCAATTCCCAACCACGGATGAACCCATCTGGCACATTGAATAATCAAAAAACCAACAAGACCGCTACCAATTATTAAAATAATCCCTAGTACAATTCCAGCTAGGCGTTGTGTAAGAGGATTTTTACACAATTGGAGAAAAAATTTGCTTAGGCGAGAAATTACCCACCCCATAATTTGTACTGGATGAGGCCAATCCCAAGGATCGCCAATTAAGTAATCTAAAAATGCAGCAATTATTAAAATATAGATGCTATCAGTCATAAGTCACGAAAGGGTCAATCAATTTTGGATTTTGGATTTTGGGTCGCACCTTTGGTTCGCTTCTAGAGCAACTTGGATTTTAGATTGACCCCGACCACGTTAGTGTAGTGGTACAAAATCCGAGTAATTGGCTCTGATAACACAGCGTTAACGGTAGCTTACTCCTGCGGGGAGTGCAGCATTTTGTACAGAGGAACGAGCATTTGTAGAAGTGTCGAATTTGAAATTGAGGATTTTCGATTTGTTCGCCTCACGAAAGCGTTGCGGGACGAATTACCGGGTAGGGTATCAACCAAAAAATCTAAAATTCCTAGTCAATATTTAAGCTATTGACCGGAGGCGGAGCGTCTCTGGCTCCGCTCTTGACTAAACCACAAAACTAGCTTCTTCCCCAAGGGAAGCTTGCCTGCTACGAGCATCGTAATAAAGGTCTGCCAGAGTAATACTGTACAAAGCTTCTTTGAGCTTTTGGTTGAGTCTTTGCCAAAGGCTAAATGTTACCCAATCTTCAGCTTGTGTAGGTGCTGGGGTGTGATGAGGTAAATGGCTAGTCTCGCCAACTGCTTCTAAAATTTGTCCTATAGATATTTGTGCAGGCTCTCTTGCCAATTGGTATCCGCCGATGCTGCCACGAATTGATTTAACTATTGATGCACGACGCATTTCTATTAGTAGTTTTTCGAGATAAGGAGCAGGAATATCTTGACGTTTAGCGATCGCTCTTACAGATACAGGTCCATATTTTGGCTGTAAACTCAAATCTAGCAACGCCTTTACACTATAGTGTCCTCTGGTAGTTAGTTTCATTTTGGCAAGCTTTGTTTATCCTTTGTCATTTGTCCTTTGTAAATAACCAATAACCAACGACCAATAACTAAGGATCAGTTTTACTTATCATTCTGTAACTCAATTATCATCCTCAGCAAATAAACAACCTTTTGAGCGTTAGTTTAGAAAACTTAAACAAGTATAGTTTAGCAGTGATTTACAAACTATATATATAGTGATCAGCATTGCCAGCATTCTCTAAAATAGATTGTCTTGACAATATTGTTAATGGCATAACAATTGTGCATCTGAGTGTAATATACTTGGCTAGGTTGAGATAAAAACTAAAGGATTATGTTCCTATTAGCTCAACCTCAGCTAAAATAAAATCGATTCCAACACTTCAAACATTCATTTTTGATCTAAGTTGATGCCTAAACAGAAAAAAATTGAACCCTTACTCGGTGAAGAACTGCTCAAAAAAGTCAAAGAGCTAGAGAACGAGAGCAAAGAAGACAAAGCCAAGAAGTGCGGCTACTATACCGTTACTAAAAACGGTATAGAGCGCGTCAATATGATGAAGTTCTTAAATGCCCTAATTGATGCTGAAGGGATTCAGTTGGACAGTACACCAAGTGCTAATGGGCGTGGTGGACGTAGTGCTAGCTATAGAATTAGTGTGCAATCGAATGGTAATTTACTTATAGGTTCAGCTTATACAAAACAGATGAATCTGAAACCAGGAGATGAGTTTATCATCACTTTAGGCAAAAAGCACATTCGTCTGAGACAGGTAGATCCAGAAGATCGGGAAGGTGATGAAGCTATAGAAGCCACAGCTTAATAAATGGTCATTAGTCAATGTCATTTGTCCTTTGTGAAAACCAATGACTATAAAAAGTCATTAGTCAATCGTCATTTGTCCTTTGTAAAAATCAATGACTAATGACCAATGACCAATGACTAATGACTAATGACTATATCTGTGGTCGGTAAGACTGGTAAATAGTGGCGAAGTGCCTTGCGCGTAACTGCTAAATTGCAGGTTAAGGCAATTTGCTCTTTTTCTAGTAAACCCAAAATGCGATCGGGTTTGTCTCGTGCTACCACTGGTAATTGATGTAAACCTCGAAGACTCATACGATCTAAAGCTTCAGATAATAGTTCATCCTGCCAAGCATAGAGAATTTCAGTAGTACAAATATCTATGAGAGTTTGACTGGATAAATTATCTGGAATTTCAGTTAGTGAATTCGGGTAATTTTGCCAAAGAGCAAGGGCACGGTTAATATCTTCCAGAGAGAGTATACCAACTAATTGCTCGGCTGCATCAATTACTAAAGCGCTCCGGGTGCGATCGCGGATCATCTCTACAGCTGCATCTAAAACTCCAAGGGTTGCAGGTAATTTTTTTGGATAGGGGTGCATAGCATCTTCTACCAAAATTTGCTGCACAATTTCCGCTTGTTCATCTTTCAATTCCGAAAGACCAATTTGTTGTAGATTAGAGTTAGAGTTAAAAGTTGGTTTAATCCTTTCCACTAGCCAAACACTCAAACCCACAGCTGCCATCAACGGTAAAACAATGCGATAGTCACGGGTTAATTCAAACAGCATTAAAATAGCCGTTAACGGCGCTCTGACACTAGCAGCTAGTACTGCTGCCATTCCTACCATTGCGTAAGCAGGGGGAGCCGCCATTTGATCGCAAATAGTCGGGAATGCCACAGCTAAAAGTTTGGCATACGCTGAACCAAAAGAAGCACCTAAAAACATGGCTGGTGCAAATAAACCGCCAATGAAACCACTACCCGCACTAATTGCAGTCATCAGTAGTTTCACCACCAACAGCACCACCAACAAGGAGAGTGGAAACTCCACATCTTGAAGCATTGCTTCTACAGTTTCATAACCCACACCCAAAATTTGTGGGAAATGCAAAGCAACTGCGCCAATTATCACACCGCCAATAATTGGATGAATTGGCTCAGGAATTCGTCCCAAAAAGGCAAAACCTCGAACCTTTCCAGCAAAGCAGGCTTTTGCTCCTCGAATTAATTGAGTATAAGCCAAAGAAACAAGGCTGGCCCCTAAACCCAAGCCAAGATAAAGGGGTAATTCCAAAGGACTGCGGACTTGGTAAGCAGGTAAATCAAAAGCAGGTTGTGCCCCCAAACCAATTTGGGCAATTAATGCTGCTACCACCGCCGCTAATAGCACCACACTCACACCAGAAGTAGCGAAAGATGTCGCTCCCATCACCACCTCTAGGGCAAAAAATACTCCAGCGATAGGAGCATTAAATCCTGCCGCAAGTCCAGCCGCAGCGCCAGCAGCTAAAAGCAAACGTTGTCGTTCTTGAGATACATGCAGGATTTCAGAGAACAACATCCCAAAATTTGCGCCAATTTCTACACTTGGCCCCTCTGGGCCCAAAGAAGCACCGCTCCCCAAAGAAACAGATGCGGCCAGCATTTTCGTAACAGGTCGTAGTGGTCGCTTAATCTCTGTTCCCTGAGAAGCGGCAATCAGAGATGAAAGTCCAGGGCCAAAATCTTGAGTGCGCCAGCGCATCAAGCCAACGATTAATCCGCCAAGGATGGGAACGCAGGCTAAAGTCCAAGCACCCCAGACACCGATTTGACCCATTAAATTTTCCAGCATCAGCTGGTGAATCAACTGGATTAAATAGTGAAAGGTGACTACACCCATACCCGTACCACCGCCAATCAGCATGGCTAAAAACAGGACAACTGTTTCTGGGGATGGTTGAAAACGATTAATTAGGTGAGCTAAATGAGCAGAAGGTGTAGGAAATGCAGGTTGTTCCGTTACCTTCCTCAGTTGAGTGGGAGGTAGGAGAGTCATTGAGAGGCGGGGTAAATGTAAGAAAAAATTTAAATTTTTATCTGTTACTTCTCATTGTGAGCCATTATTTAGCAACCAGACAAGTAGACTTTATTTGCTTGATTTACAAAGCTTTAGCAAAAAATGTCATTGTGCAAAATTTTTGTGGGGAGAATGGTTAAATGGGAGACAATTGTTATTTGAGGGTCAAAGATCCCTAGTGGGGTGCGAGTGAGCGCCAACACTATTTTTTCTAGAGACAACAAAGTTTTTGTCGGCTGGGTGGACACACCTGCAAACAAAAACTTGGAGTCATCCTTGCCTAAATCTAGCTATACTCGTGTTGCGACCATTGAGCCATCCTTGGTAGTAATACAATGTATGTATGATTTATGGCTGTTGTCAGACCATACTTGGAAGTCTGCTAAGTATTGATCGATTCAATATAGCTATTCTTATAGAGCGAGTAAATGGACTAGGCGGACGAGGTAAATGAATATACACACCTTTGATAATCATTATGTTACTTGCCCAATTTGCCAAAGAAATGCCACTCCCAAACCAGTTAAAACGCGCATGGGCTTGTTTTGCTGTCCCTATTGCCAAGAACGGCTAGTAGTTTGCCAAAGCGGTCATTATGTGCGCGATCCGTTTACTTGGAGACAACTGATGATTGCTTCGTCGCTACGTCGTCAAAGCCGACCTTTAGCTAGGATTATCAGAGATTTTGTCTTGCTCAAACGTCCGATGGTAGCCTTAGCTGTAGGAAGTGCCATTTTCTTTAGTGCGATCGCCCTAACTCAAGAAAAGACAAGTTACGAGCGCCAAATCTCTCCTACAACAGAGAAAGTTAATCAACCAGGAAATAAATCTCAGTAACTGGATTACTTTGGTATAAATCAAATCTTACTTTGATTTTTGTAATATTATAACTAAATACTTTTATGAAACCGTGTCTTATTACCCCAATAGGACACGGTTTTACATCATGTTCGCTTAAATGTCTTTGACGCTTGAACTAGTGATCGCATGAGATACTGGAAACACTACTTCACCGATAACCTCAAACAGCTTAATACCAAACTGCGATCGTTAAAAGATTTAGAACAGGTGTTTGATGAGATTGAGGACTGGCAAAACACTCGTCCCCATTTGGTGATTGGATTATATAAATAAGGCAATATCATCTAGAATCAACCATTTTGTCAACTGTTTGCAATGAAGTATCAAGCTGGGGACGAGTTTTTACAACAACTGCCGCTAATTTTAGCGGGGCCAATCCTAAAACATACTGAACCAGAGTCAGTGACGGTATGGGTGGCTCTAAAACAGTCTTGTCAGGTAGAACTCAAGGTTTATGAAACAACAAATAATGGTGAAGCACTAGGAAATTGCCTATTAGAGGGAGAACGCTCTAGCTTTGCTCTAGGCAAGTATCTTCATGTAGTTGCAATAACGGCTCGATCTCCAGTTGGATATCGCCTAACTAGCGATCGCCTCTATGCTTACGATCTCCAGCTTACTGCTGCTGATCAAACCCTGCAAATGCAACAAGCATTATCCTCAAACTCTTCTCCTACAGTCAGCATCAGCTACTTCGATCATCAAAAACCGACCTTTGTTTTGCCGCCAAACCGTCTTCAAGATTTGCAAATTGCCCATGCTTCCTGCCGTAAACCTCATGGTCATGGGTTTGATGCACTACCAATTCTTGATAGTTTAATTGAGGCTTCAGCAAATCAACCCCAACATCGCCCTCACCAGCTATTTATGACTGGAGATCAAATTTATGGAGATGATGTAGCAGATCCGTCTTTGTGGGTTGCCACTACTCTTGGTGATGCCCTCTTGGGTTGGGAAGAACAACTGCCGGTAAATGGGGTTTATTGCACTCCCCAGCAGCTACCCCCTGGAGAGCGGGCTGATGTTGCGACAAATCAAGCTGGGTTGACCGCAGGATTACATAATAAATCGGAGAAAGTTAACAGTCATCTTTTCAGCCTGGGTGAATATTACGCTACTTATTTACTAGCTTGGTCGCCAGTGTGCTGGCCAGACGCATTTCCTCAAGGACACCAAGTAACACGCGATCGCCATGCTATCAAAGATTGGAACCAAGCAGTCGGGCATTTGCGCCAATTCATTTATACCCTTTGGAAAGTGCGTCGCGCCCTTGCTAATATTCCCACTTACACCATCTTTGATGACCATGATGTTAGTGATGACTGGAACTTAAATCAAGCTTGGTGTTTGCGGGTGCTGGGTCGTCCCTTGGGGCGAAGAATAGTCCAAAATGCCTTGTTAGCGTACACGGTATTTCAAGGATGGGGCAATACACCAGGGCAATTTGCAGAAGGTCAATCCGGTGAAAAGCTGTTGGCGGCTGCACAAGCTTGGTCAGCATCCCAAGGGATGGATGCAAAGGCTGATGATGCGATCGCTCGTTATGTCGGTATGCCAGCCAATGATCCTGCCACAGGCTTACCTATTTTAGTCCGAGACGGTTCCGTATTCATTCTGGATCGAGATCCTGAAGCACTCACTTGGCACTATATAGTCAGAAGCGATTGCCATGAAGTAATTGTGCTGGATACACGCACTTGGCGGGGTTATCCAGCCGATCAAAAACCAATTGCACCACCGATGCTATTGTGTCCAAAAGCCTTTGAACAACAATTAGTTTTACCTTTACAACAAGTAGCTGAACAAACTCAGATTCAAAATACATTTGTAATTGCGCCCACTAATGTATTTGGTCTACAAGTAATTGATTGGATTCATCATTGGCATTTACAACGTGAGAAAGTTTTTTCAACCGATGTTGGAGATGCTTGGAACATTAATGTGGAAGCACTGGCGAAATTCCTAACTACCTTGTTTGAAGAACGTCAACAAGTGATTATTTTATCTGGAGATATTCACTACAGTTCTGTTGCTCACTTGTCTTATGCACGCACCCATTCCAAATTGCAATCTGTCTTGGTGCAGTTAACCGCTAGTGCATTGAAGAATGAAGAGATTTTGACGCGGCTGATTCATACACGATTGAAAGATTGGCTATTACCCGAAAAGGTGCGACATTGGATTGGGTGGAGTAACCCACCCAATATGGTAGAAGTTTCTGCGAAACAATTACACCATAATCGCCAGATGCTAACTAACTCTGACTGGCATTGTGTGCTGGAATGGATACCTCGAAACACTGTTCAGAATTCTACCTGCAAAGCAGATATATTATCTTTGATAGCTCCCTGGAAACGAGCAGAAAATGCTAAATGGAAATGGTTACAACCCCTGATGTTTTGGAAATCTCGTTGGTTTCAGGACGGGCGAGAAGTAGTTGGATTGAATAATTTAGGGCTGGTTCACTTTGAGTTTGCAGACGCGAGTAATTCTGACAAAGTTATTCAAGATTTGTACTGGTTTTCTTCTTGGTATCCAACCGAAGTTGTTTACAGCCGTTTTGAGAGCGAGTTAATGCCTAATCAGTCATTGTTACGATAACCAAAGAGGCAGGGGGCAGGGAGCAGGGGGCAGGGGAGGAAGATTCTGAAATTCCTGTGTAATCAAGGTTTTAAGAGCAAATAAATTTATTTATGGGCTTGTAGAAAATAATTTATCAATTGCACTGTTGAAGTGCAAGTTTAAAGTTTAAAGTTTGAACGTTTGAGTAAAAAGGTCGAAGTTCCGAGTTCCGAGGCTCAACGTTCGAGCAAAAAGGTCGGAGCTTCGAGTTCCGAGGCTCAACGTTCGAGCAAAAAGGTCGGAGTTCCGAGTTCAAAGACTCAACGTTCGAGCAAAAAGGTCGGAGTTCCGAGTTCAAAGACTCAACGTTCGAGTAAAAAGGTCGGAGTTCCGAGTTAAAAGGCTCAACGGTCGAGCAAAAAGGTCGAACTTTCGAGTTCAGAGGCTCAACGTTCGTATTCTAATCACTAAAAATTGAGAATTTATAAAGTCAACTTAATGAACTAACGCTCAAATTGCCATTTTATACTTGCATCTTGATCAATAAAGTTAATGAATTAATTCCAAAATTGAAAATTTGAGTTGAGAAAGATGTAACTGATGTTCTTCCTCTTTCCGTTGTAAGTAAATTGGCACGAAAAAACCCAAGTATATTACGAAATGTAAATAGGCTTAAAGCCCTTACTAATGGCCAATGACAAAGGACAAATAACAGCCTTCTCCTGTCGGAGACGCTACGCGATCGCCAGTTACTTTTAATTGCGCCGACCTACTTACTTGGAATTATGGTCTTTAAGTTGATAATTCAGCACTTGTGGGTTGATAATAAGGAAGATTTGATAATCAAATTTAAGTTGATGGGAGATAAGACAACTCCGATTTATACCTGAATCGAGAGCTGAAAATCTACTAATTATGATCTAGATATATTTGCTCCAGAAACAAAAATTGCAGCACTTTAACTTCTGGACACATGATTATCGATCATGATTTACATGAGATTGCAAGTGTTGTGGACTTTGCCAAGAAATAAAAGTTTTCGTTTTGGCGGGAGGGTTAAGCAATGAGTGAGTTACAGACTCAGCTACCGACAGATACATGGATTTACACTTCTTGGCAGGATTATGAGCAGATAGTTGCTAACTTGCTCAAAGAGAAGGTAAAGAGTTACTACTACAAGGGACACATGAGGCTGGAGATGGCACCAGTTAGTTTTGATCATGGTAAAGATCATGTTGTAATTATTTTTGCAGTAACTTTATTTGCAGCACTTAAAGGAATACTGGCTACAGGTTTAGATACAACCACTTTTCGTAAAACTGGTGTTCAGGACTCTCAGCCTGATGTCGCGTATTATCTCAGAGAACACGCCCAAACTATCCCAGCAGGTACAGGCATTGTCAACCTCGATCGCTATCCTGCACCGGATTTGGTGATTGAGATTGCTAAAACATCTTTGCTGGATGACTTAGGTACAAAGCGATCGCTATACGAAGATTTAGGTGTTGCTGAATACTGGGTGGTGGATGTGAAAAATTCCCAAATCATTGCTTATGCGATCGCAGATCAAGGTAGTAAACGTATCCAAGAATCACAGGTATTGCCTGGGCTGACTATCGCTATTTTAGAGGAAGCTTTACGCTGTAGCCGTGAAATAAATCAATCTCAAGTTGGGGCTTGGTTATTGAGCCAGTTTCAGCAAAAGAATGATTATTAATTTTTCTCAAATTACTTTCGTGTTGTTAGATACTGCTTACTGGGCAGTATTACTTAATAATCAAAATGATTTACATAGTAAAACCGTACAACTTTCCCAAGCTGTACAGCCTGCTCAAATTGTTATAAGTGAAATAGGACTTTGCGTAGGCGTAGCCCGCCGTAGGCATCGCATCTACGCCGTTATGAAAGAAAAGTTACCGTTTTTGATTGATTTTAGTTCCGATCAGCCAAAGCTTTACCCAAAATAGGAGTCAAGCAGTTGTTAAAAAAATGTTAGAAGTGGAGAGGTAACAGGGAATGACGTAGAAGGTGAGTGCCTGTAAAGTACTCCTGAAAGCCAGTCCTTGTTTAATAAGTTTTGTGTAGAATTTGGTGGTGAGGTCATTTAGTTGATACTCAATTGCAACAATCCAGGTTTCATTTATGAGTCAGTCTTTTTCTCAAAACCAAGCAAGGCGAAATCGTCAACAAAAGCTGTGGCCACAAAAATGGAGTTTAAAGACTAAGGCAATAGTTTGGGCACTAAGTATCAGCGTACTTCCTGTGTTTGCAATTGGGATAGCTACTTACTTCTATGGGATTAATTTAAGTACGAAACAAATACCGCAAGCAAGACTTGAAAGGACAAAAAGTTCAACAGAAACTGAAGCTCTACAGAGACAACTGTCACTCTTGTTAACTGGTATGGGGGTAACGGCAATCTTAGCAGGTGCGATCGCTGTTTTTGTGACTAATCGAGCTATCAGTCGAGTTACCAGCGTTGCTGCAACTTCTAATGATATCAAAAATAGGCTGCGTCCAGACAGTGAGTTTACTCAAACTTTCATCGCTAACGAAGATGAATTAGTGATGTTAGAGAGAAACATCAGCTTATTCACAGAACTGCTTTCGGTTTTGGTACAGGAAAAAGAAGCCGAAGCTGATTATTCTCAACTATTAACTAAAATTACTCGATGGATTCGAGAATCATTCAATGAAGAAGATGTTCTCAAAACTACTTCAGAAGAAATTCGTAAAGCTTTAAATATTGACCGTGTAGCCATCTTTTGCTTCAATTCCAACTGTAATGGCACCTTTATCGTCGAATCAGTAGCACCTGGTTTACCGAAAATACTAGGGGTTACAGTCTCCGATCCTGGCTTCGAGGTAGGATATATAGAAAAATACCGGAATGGTTGCACCCGTGCTATTGATGATATCTATCAAGCCGATCTCAGTGATGGTGATATTGAGTTGCTTAAGCAATTTACTGTCAAATCTAATTTAGTAGCACCTATTTTCAAAGGCAAACAGCTATTCGGTTTATTGATTGCACATCAGTGTTCTAGAGTTCGCTTTTGGCAGCAATCTGAGATTGATTTATTCGCTCAGATAGCTATGCAAGTAGAATTTGCTCTTGACTACGCCAAGCTTTTAGAACAGGTAGACACCAAAGCAGATAAAGCTCAGTTATTTATAGAAATTACCCGCAGTATTCGTGAATCACTCAACGAAGAGGATGTCCTGAAAACCACGGTGGAAGAGGTTCGCAAAATACTTAGTACTGACCGAGTTCTAGTTTATAGCTTTAACGCTAATTGGTCTGGAACTGTGATTGCCGAATCAGTGATTCCAGGTTATCCAAAAGTTTTGCGGTCTGAAATCCAAGACCCATGTTTCGGTCAGGGTTATGTAGAAAAGTATCAGTCTGGTCGCGTTGCAATCACAAACAACATTTACCAAGCTGGTTTGGCTGATTGTCATATTAGCCTGCTCGAATCCTTTGGTGTGAAAGCAAATTTGGTCGCACCCATTCTCAAAGATGAACAGCTATTTGGCTTATTAATTGCTCATCAATGCTCTAGGCCGCGTGATTGGCAACAGCCTGAAATTGATTTATTTGCTCAGATAGCAATGCAAGTAGGATTTGCTCTCGACCATGCAAGACTCCTGCAACGCATCGAGGCTGAGGGTGTGCAAAATCAGTTGCTGGTGGATACTATCGGCAGCATTCGTGAATCGCTCAACGAAGAAGATGTCCTGAAAACCACTGTCGAAGAGGTTCGCAAAGTACTTAGTACAGATCGAGTGATGGTTTATAGCTTTAATGGTAATTGGTCTGGAACTGTAATTGCCGAATCAGTTGTTCTCACCTATCCAAAAATTTTGCGAGCTGAAATCGAAGATCCATGTTTTGGTCAAGGCTATGTAGAAGAGTATCAGTCTGGTCGCGTTCTGGCAATAAATAACATTTACGAAGTCGGTTTGGCTGATTGTCACATTAACTTACTCGAATCCTTTGGTGTAAAAGCAAATTTGGTAGCTCCCATTCTCAAGGATGAGCAGTTGTTTGGCTTATTAATTGCACATCAATGCTCCAGACCCCGTGACTGGAAACAATCTGAGATCGATTTATTTGCTCAGATAGCAATGCAAGTAGGATTTGCTCTTGACCATGCAAGACTCCTGCAACGAATCGAAGCTGAAGCTATGCGAAGTCAATTATTGGTGGATATTACCCGCAGAATTCGCCAATCACTCCAAGAAGAGCATGTCCTGAAAACTACTGTGGAAGAGGTTCGGAAGGCTTTGAGTACTGACCGAGTACTAGTTTATAGCTTTTATGCTAATTGGTTCGGAATTATCATTGCCGAATCAGTGGTTCCAGGTTATCCCAAAGTTTTGCGGTCTAAAATCCACGATTCCTGTTTTACTCAAGGCTATATAGAAAAGTACCAGTCTGGTCGTGTTGTCGCAATCAACAATATTCATGAGTCAAGTTTGGCTGATTGTCACATTAAACTGCTCGAATCCTTTGGTGTGAAAGCAAATTTGGTAGCTCCCATTCTCAAGGATGAGCAGTTATTTGGCTTGTTAATTGCACATCAGTGTTCTGATACCCGTGATTGGCAACAGCCTGAGATTGATTTGTTTACCCAGATAGCGATGCAAGTAGGATTTACTCTCGATCATGCGAGGCTCCTGCAAGCGTATCAAGCTACTGAAGCTAACTCTACCTAATAATGAAAAGAAAGATTTTTTAGGGGAAATTCATTTGCCGATTTGCGGTTAAATGAATTGCCCCTACCGCGTATAGTAGTCTATTTATGAATAGTCTCGCGCTCTTTATTAGCAGGTTCCTTATCTTTGAATAAGTCGGCTGCTGTTAGAAGTAACTCCCTTAAGGTTTGTTTGATTTGGCGCTCTTTTCTCGCCAGAGATGTACCAGCTTCACCTAGTTTGTCTTCTAGCTGCGATCGCTTCTGTTCTACCTGTATAGCTACAGACTCTGCTTGAGGACGAGCTTTATCGTACCAGTGTTTAGCCTCGTCTAGATAATCTTGAACCTCCATAGAACGTCCGCCATAGCGTGCAGCCATATTAGCTCTGACAATAGCTAGCTGCGCTTGCAATTGCGCGTAACGTTTCTTTAATAACCCGACTTCTTCACTATCTTTAATGGCATTGACAGCAGAATCAATTGCAGTTTTGGTACTAGCTGGTCTTTCTTTACCCGTCTCTTCAATCTCTGCCAAAATTACATCAACCTCTTGCTGGAGTTCTTCTTCTTCACCATCTAGTTGAGCTTGGAGACGCTTGATATCTGTTTGAGTTTTAGCAATAGCTTCGTGTCTTTGAGTATTAATTCCTTCTAGCGCTCCTTCAATAGAAGCTGTCACTTCATCTTTGAGTTCGCTACCTTTTTCTTGGAAGTTTTCAATGACAGCAGAAACAGCATCTCTAACCAGGCTACGAAGTTCAGTAGAACCTTGTTTAAACTCAGAGCCTACTTGAGAAACTGCGGATTTAACAATTTCTCTAATCCGATCGGTTCTTAATTGTCCAGTTTCTTTAGCTTGTTGCAAGTCTGCTTGAATTTGTTCTTTGATATTGTTAGGCATTTTCAACTCTTATGAATTTAACTATTTGGGATAAAACTTTCTAGAAATGTTCTTACATCCCCATTATGGCGTGGCCAGATCGGGCTTGGTACTTCCTTTAGATAGAAAATTACAGTTCCAAAGAGGTGAACTGTCAATACTGCTCAGTTAAGAATATTTGCACGAACTGAAACCCTACCAAAGATTGGGTTTCGTTACTCCAACCAATCTATAGCTGTCCTAAATCATTTGTGAACAATTAGATCCCCGACTTCTTTGAGAAGTCGGGGATCTGAGTCTCTCTATTTTCACAACTCATTTAGGATTGCTATACAAATTTTTATTTATAGAAAAAACCTATGCAGTATAGATTGAACTGTAACATAGTGCCAATTTGTGAGATGATTAATGCTTGTTGGTAATAATTGACAGTGAAATATGTGGCGAGTAAATATTACTTGTTCAAGTGATGCCTGGAAGCTCTATGGTACTGAATTCAAAGCGATCGCCCAGAAGTATCAAGGAGAATTAATTGGTTCCAAAAAAATGCCAGATGGTACACGCATCATGTCTTATAAAATTGAGGATGTTAGCGATGCAGAATCCTTTCAAGAAGATTGTGCAAATTTTGCAGGATTTATAACTGACTTTGAATCCCTGTAGTAATTGATTCTGATACAACCAGTATTTTAAATCAGGAGACGTTGATTGAAAAGACTACTCACATTAGTATTAGTAACATTTCTGTTATTGTTCAGCGCTTTTCCTATGCCTGCTATGGCAGCAGACATAGTTAACGGTGAACAAATATTTAGTCTTCAATGTGCTGGTTGTCATATTAACGGCAGCAACATAGTTAGGCGGGGCAAAAATCTCAAAAAGCAAGCGTTGAAAAAGTATGGTATGGATTCAATAGAGGCAGTTACATCTATAGTTACCAATGGTAAAAATAATATGTCAGCCTACAAAGATCGCCTTACTGAACAGCAAATTACAGATGTTGCTGCTTACGTTCTCGAAGAAGCTGAAAAAGGCTGGCGTTAGAAAGTTAGGAGTTAGGAGAGACGCGAAAAATCTGTGTCTGTACAAGAGTTAGAAGTTATTAACTCTAGTCGTCATAAATCATTCATAATAAAGTAGAAAAGTTAAAAGGCTGTAAAAAACCGCTTTTCAACTCACTAATTATTAAATCTGCTCACTTCCAACTTCTAACTCCTAAAATTCAAAATGAACTTACCCGCAGCCAGCCGTCTCCAATTCACTCCCGATTTAAATATCTGTCGCATATTAAATGGTATGTGGCAAGTCTCCGGCGCACACGGACGGATTAATCCCCAAGCTGCCATTGAGACTATGTTCAAATATTTAGATGCAGGCTTTACCACTTGGGATTTAGCAGATCATTATGGCCCTGCTGAGGACTTTATTGGTGAGTTTCGCTGTCAACTAATTGATACTCGTGGCAAAGACGCTTTATCTAAGGTGCAAGCCTTTACAAAATGGGTGCCTCGTCCCGGTAAAATGACAAAGAAACTGGTCGAGGAAAACATTGATATTTCCCTAAGAAGGATGAATGTAGAATCGTTAGATTTGATGCAATTCCACTGGTGGGAATATCAGGATAAAAATTATCTAGATGCGCTGAAATATATGGCGGAACTCCAAACTGAGGGTAAAATTAAGCATCTAGGTTTAACTAATTTTGACACGGAAAATTTGAAGCTGATTACTGAAGCAGGCATCAAAATTGTTTCTAATCAAGTGCAATTTTCTCTTATTGACCGCCGTCCCGAAGTTAATATGGCGGAATTTTGTCAGCAGCATGACATCAAGCTTTTTACTTACGGTACACTGTGCGGCAGCTTGTTATCAGAAAACTATTTGGGTAAACCGGAACCGCGAGGATCTGATCTGTCCACTGCTAGTTTGAAAAAATATAAAAATATGATTGATGCTTGGGGGGGTTGGCAATTATTTCAAGAATTGCTAGCTATTTTGAAGGAAATTGCTAATAAGCATAAAGTAAGCATCTCTAACGTGGCAGTGCGTTACATTTTAGATCAGCCAACTGTGGGTGGTGTGATAGTTGGTGCCAGACTTGGCGTATCTGAACATATAGAAGATAACGCCAAAGTATTTAGTTTTAGCTTAGATGCTGACGATCGCGATCGCATCAATGCCGTATCTCGACAGTCACGAGATTTGTATCAGCTAATCGGCGATTGTGGCGACGAGTATCGCCGCTAATTATTGAGAAACAGGTAATAATAGTATCTTCATGCTGATGAATTAAAGAAGACCGTGACCACTACACTGCACTGGCAAGAACGGGTTGGAAATCAAAGAGATTGGGTTTGGCGGGGTTGGCAAACCCGCTATACTTACATTCGCCCTAGCCAAAATAACCACAAAACACAACCTCTGATTCTGTTACATGGCTTTGGCGCTTCCATTGGTCATTGGCGACATAATTTAGAAGTGTTGGCTGAACATCACACAGTTTATGCGATTGATATGCTGGGTTTTGGCGCTTCTGAAAAAGCCGCAGCTAATTACAGCATTGACTTATGGGTTGAGCAAGTTTACGATTTTTGGAAAACTTTCATCCGTCAACCGGCAATTTTAGTAGGCAATTCCAACGGTTCACTGATTTCCATGGCCGCCGCCGCCGCTCATCCTGACATGGTGCTGGGTATAGTGATGATGAGTTTACCCGACCCTTCCCTAGAACAAGAAGCAATTCCTCCCGTGTTGCGGCCGCTTGTCAGAGCAATTAAAAATGTGGTCGCTTCGCCATTAGTTCTTAAACCTGTGTTTAACTTCGTGCGCCGTCCAGGGGTGCTGCGTCGCTGGGCTAGTCTTGCCTACGCTAACCCAGAGGCGATTAGCGATGAACTCATAGAAATCTTAGCTGGGCCTCCCCAAGACAGAGGTTCAGCTAGGGCTTTTAGTGCTTTGTTCAAAGCTGCGATCGGAATTAACTTTAGTCCTAGTGTGAAGACAGTATTACCAACCTTAACAATTCCGATGTTGTTAATTTGGGGACAAAAGGATCGGTTTGTTCCCCCAGCCCTTGCTAACCGATTTGCCCAATACAACCAAAAATTGGAAGTGCTGAATTTAGCAGACGTGGGCCATTGTCCCCATGATGAATGTCCTGAGCAAGTCAACCAAGCTATTGTAGATTGGATTGAGAGATGGGTTAGCGACCGCCAACCCCCTTACACTTTCCCAGCTTTGCCGGAAACTGTCTAAGAGGGCCTTTGTTTATACCGCGCATTCATGAGCTAGCGTTGTTGGCGACTCTTTGAAGAGATAGATATGAGGCTTTTGTTATGCAATGGGAGCGATCGCGCCACCCAATATCTTTGCGAGCATCGAATTGGGAATTACTTAACACCTAGCCAATCGTGGCTTGGTTAGTGTCAACATCTGTAGTGCCATTCACAGAACGAGCTACAGAAATCATCTTATTAAGGATTTCTTGACTGGGAACTTTGCCTTTCAATACTACAGTGCTACCCGTTTGAGCAACCCAAAGGGTATTAACATCATCGAGTTGGGGATCTTCATCAAATGCCAACGCTACCCGCTTTGCCAACCCACTTTGGTCATATTCGCCACTTAATCCCAGACGTTCTGGGGGTATGGATTGAGTAGCAGTAGGAGCAGCATTAGTACTAGGAGTTTGTGCTATTGACTGCGGAGTAGGATTTACTTCTGCATTTTGAGGTTTTTCCATTCCAAATAGTCTTTGTAACCAACCCATAAAAATTTTTCTCCTAATTAGAGGCTTATTGAGTGGAGTATAAAAGCTTTACGAAAATGCCGCATCTACCAATGAAAAGATATCCATTCCCTAAAATTCCTCCTTGCAGGATAACTTCTGCCCAATTTTTTATTTCTAGAGAATGCAATGAGTGCAGCTATTGAGTTTACAATAAAAGGTCGCACTGATAATTAGTGCAGTAGTACGCTACAACAGAAACCAACATACATTTGACAAAATGTCAAGAGTTTGTAACTCAATGAATTTTGAATTTTGAATGAGTGAATTCTGTAAAGCAGTACTAGTTTCTGCGTTCCTCAAATCCTGTTCTAGCCTCTGTTGGCGAAGATGAAACATACCCTTTCAGTTCTCGTAGAAGATGAGGCGGGTGTTCTTTCCCGCATTTCTGGTTTATTCGCCCGTCGTGGTTTTAATATTGAAAGCCTTGCTGTTGGCCCTGCTGAACAGGGAGGAGTCTCCCGAATTACAATGGTTGTACCTGGTGACGATCGCGTGATCGAGCAACTCACCAAGCAACTATACAAGTTAGTCAATGTCCTCAAGGTACAGGATATTACCGAAACTCCTTGCGTCGAGCGAGAATTGATGCTTGTGAAAGTGAATGCTAGTAGCAGCAATCGCTCAGAAGTGATTGAACTGTCTCAGATTTTCCGGGCGCGAGTCGTGGATGTAGCAGAAGATTCTCTCACCTTAGAAGTTGTGGGAGATCCAGGTAAGATGGTAGCGATCGTGCAGGTGTTGCAAAAATTTGGTTTAAGAGAAATCGCCCGCACTGGCAAAATTGCCCTGACTCGTGAGTCAGGCGTGAATACCGAGTTACTCAAATCTTTGGAAGCAAAAGTTTAGTTGGGAATTTAAATCAAGGCTTGTAAATAGTCTTTTGTCAAATAAGGGGGACATGTCGCCATGTCCCCCTTGTTAGGAATAAAAGTGTCCTTCAATCTGCCTTCTGATGTTAAGGGACTTGCAGAAAATAAATTATCCCAAATTATTTGCATATCTGTAGGGGCGCAAGGCCTTGCGCCCCTACAATGGGATATTTTTTTAACTGGAAGTCCCTAGTACTTCTTGAAGTTAGGGATTTCTAAGAAATAAATTATCCCATCTTGTGGGGTGGGCAACATAGGTTCATGTTGCCCACTCCACAATCAATAGTTGGATATTTTTATTATTTGTCAGTCCCTTAACAACGTTCTTAAGCAAAACTGACTTGTAACGTATAAGAAGTAGGATCAAAAGTGCCACCAGAGAAAGTTCCGCCATCTTGAGGGAAGGAAGGAAAATCACTGACTGAAATTGAGTACGTACCTGCACTCAGGAAACTGGTAATTAATGACGAACCGCCACCACCACCATCATCGTTACTACTAACTAAAGTTCCACCACTGTTAAAGAGTCCGAGAACTGTATCTCCCGATGTCACTGTTCTGATGTTGACAGTTCCTGCATTTGCTAAAGTAAATTTAAAAAAGTCGAAATCGGGATTATTCCCCGGTTGAACTGTTGCTAACTGAGCCGAAAGATTAACATTTGAGCCTGACGACAAGGAACCTAACCCTTCAGCGCTGGCTAGTGTGTTGTTTGTATCTTCTCCTACATTTTCCCCCTCAAAGAAAAGGAAGTCATCACTATCAAGTCTGACATTGTTTCTCCCCTGTAGAATACCTACGATCTCATCTGGCTCTGTTCCCGGTTTATCTAAGAATATTCGTGTATTACTTGCAACAACTTGCAGACGGTAGTCTTGTAAAGCACCTTTGAGTTCAATTCGATCTTGGCTAGAGTCGAAGTCAGTAATAGTAGCAAAGTCCTCAAAACCAGGATTTGCACTGTTGTTATCGTCGTAGAAAACATTTACAGCGTCTCCCAGGATAAATCTATCTGCCCCAGTTCCGCCAATCAAAGTATCAGTTTCCCCTAATCCAGGTGGAAGCAGACTACCGGGAAAAGTACCGATGAGGATATCGTCTCCAGATCCACCATTGAGAATGTCATTACCTGGCCCACCTTGTAGACTATCATTGCCATCTTCACCATTGAGGATATCATTGCCTAAATTACCGTCTAACGTGTCATTGCCTACTCCGCCATTTATAGTGTTGTTAGCAGTATTACCAAAGAGCAAATTGTTAAGACTGTTACCTGTCCCACTGATGGCGTTAGTTCCCGTCAGCCTGAGATTTTCTACATTGAAACCCAGTGTGTAGCTGATAGAAGATCGGACGACATCTGTACCTGAATTAGCAGCTTCTATAATGGTGTCAACAGCACCGTCAATGATGTAAGTATCGTCGCCTGCTGCCCCATTTAAAGTGTCAGTACCTGCGCCCCCATCAATAGTGTCATTGCCACCTCCACCGTTTAGACTATCGTTGCCATTATTACCAAACAATTGGTTATTTTGATTGTCACCAACAATAATGTCATTTGCATTTGTGCCTCTGACATTATCAAAGTTGACTACAGTAAATGGTAGTGTTCCCAAACCAGGAACGTTATTAGCAGCCAAGCTTTGGGTTTGCAGGTTAACAGTGATAAATACCCCAGCCAAGGATTGCGAGGCATCTATAGTGTTGTTAGCAACATTAGCATTAGCAATAATCTTTTCTACCCTAAAGAGCGTGTCTTGACCTAATCCGCCAGCTTTTTGAATGGTTCCGACACCTGACAAGGTAATGGTTTGGTTTAGTTGACTGTAATCTGCGCTATCAATGCCATCTCCGCCATTAATACTGTCGTTACCCTGACTACCTTTGAATATGTCAATGCCTGCACTACCGATTAGAGTGTCGTTTCCTGTGCCTCCATCAAGTGTATCATCGCCATCTCCACCAATTAGACTGTCGTTTAGTGTTCCACCAGCGAGAGAATCGTTACCAGCTGCACCATTCAAGGTGTCGTTACCGGAAGTACTATTGGCATTACCATCAACAGCCCAACCAACTATCGTGTCATTTGCCGAAGTCCCAGAGAGATTGTCAGCACTTGTACCGCCGAAAATAAATGCCATGTTATTTTTCCTGAATTTCTAACTAATACGTAATTTCAGCTTCAGTTAAAGAACTATTCATCAGTTCAATGCAGATGGCTTACCATTTGCGTAATCCTATTTACAAAACATTAATGATTGATTTGGTTAGAGGATGTTTTAAAAATCCCATTATTGGGATAAAAGTGTTCTAGATCCCTCTATAAATTTGAGAAACTTCATTCTAGTTTCTCCTTTATAAAAAGAGGAAAGCAATAAGTAACTGAAATCACATTTAAACACTTTTAAAACAACCGCTTAGGAAATTTCAAATAAAAAATATTCCACTATTTATTGTGGACTGGCTCGAAAAGTCCGGTTTGGCTTGCAGACGAACAAGACAGCTATTGCACAAAAATAGATAATTCCTTTTTCGAAAATCCCTAAATGGATTACCCAAATGGCAAGTAATTATGCAAAATATTTGGTTTGTTTTCCAAACTTATTTGAACCCATCTGTAATTATTTAAATATCATAAAGAAAAGGCTGTATCAACTTCTTTATGAAATCTTTAAAATTTTAATAAATCCGATTTTTAATATATCGAAAGATTATTGTAAATTTTAAGTAGATATTTTTTTAAAGATACTGATTGTTTTGATGAATGTTGAGATATTTTCCCACTTATGGTGATATTGTCGTTACGTTCGGCTGCAATATCGGATTTTTTGGTCAAAGAAATATTACGTTTAATAGAATAAAATAGTTTTATACTAAAGAAATACATTTCAAAATACATAAGTTAAATTTATGTATTCAGCAATTTAAGTTTAGTGCTTAATGACACTTAAGCTTTACATAAATTTTATATAATTCCTCTCAGGTCTTTTAAATCCAATACTCCCCAAGACTGCATAGGTTTTGCCTAAAAAAGGAAAATGTGTAGGTTGGGTTAAGTAGATTAAGGGAGATAATTTAACTTATGTGTACAGCGTAGTCAGAACAGGAAGAGGAGTGGAAGGAGGTTTTGCAGATAAGAGTGAAAAATCGCGTTTTCCATAGGTATGTTGAGAAATTCATCATTACTTTGGCTAAAAATTGGATGTTTTCCTATATATTCAAGTAGATGTAATTTTTTACGTATAAATATAATTTATACTTATTAGTATCTCTGCTGTGGATATAGTATCAAAAATAACATTAAACCAAAATTTAGTTTCTCAAGGAATTAACAATATGACCTCACCTGAAGAATACATCAATAATAATTCATCCAATATAGAAAAACAGAATTCGAATGCAAACATAAATGAGTTGCAATTTAGTAATAACAGCATGAGTGAAGGTAGAAACTTAGATAAAGTTAGAGAAATTCTTTTTGGCAATCAAATACGGGATACGGAAAGAAGGTTTACCCGTCTAGAAGAACGTTTAATTAAGGAATTGGGCAACGTGCGAGATGAAACAAGAAAACGTCTAGACGCTTTAGAAACTTATATTAAACAAGAAGTTGATTCTTTAACACAGCGCCTAAAAAATGAGCATACAGAGCGTGACTCTCAGGTAAAATCAGTTGCTGAAGAAAGTAAAAGCATAATTATATCTTTAGAAAAAAAGATTACTCAATTTGACGAACAAGCGACTAATAGTCAACGAGAATTGCGCGAGCAGATTCTCAACCAATCTAAAAGCTTACAAGATGAGATCCAACAAAAATCTCAGGAAATAGTAGCTTTAATAGAACGGGAAGCGCAAGAACTTCGCAGAGAAAAAACGGATCGTTCAAATCTTGCGGCTATGTTTACAGAGTTAGCTGTCCGGCTGAATGCAGAAAATAAGTCTTGAGCTAAGGAGTTGTTTGAAAAATTTTTCACTATGAGTTTTAGCACTTTTATATTCTCCTTACCCCTTTTAAAAAGGGGAACTTAAAAGAATTTAAAAGTTTTAATACCGACAAGAATACTTGACAAATATCCTCTACTCTAAGGGCTAAAAGATTTTTTACCTATCGGTACATCTCTTGTGTTTACAATAGAATGCTACTTGATAATAAATTGTGAATTGGGGAATTTTGGTAATGAATGACTATTCACAAAATCCAATACCGAAAGCATCCTCTGAAGGTTTGAACAGCAACAACCAAACCTTTGAACTTAATGATGAACTAACTATACTCCGTAGTTTGCTTCTGGATATTGAGCCAACTAAACTTAAAACACTTTATGAGCGATTAGAAAACCCTCAAATTCTACCAGAAGATATTAGCAAGATGCTTCCAGAAGCTGTTATTTTGCGCTCAAAGCAAGATAAACAACTTGGGGAAGTAATGGTATCAACTGTAGAAAATGCCATTGAAGTTTCTGTTAAACAAGACCACCATGTGCTTGCAGATACATTATTTCCAGTTATTGGGCCAGCTACTCGCAAGGCGATTTCCACGGCTCTTGAGGAAATGATGCAATCGATGAATCAAACTTTGGAACATAGCTTGTCTCCACAGAGCTTTAAATGGAGGCTAGAAGCGCAACGCACAGGAAAATCATTTGCGGAAATTGTGCTGTTACGGACGCTAGTTTATCAAGTGGAACAAATATTTTTGATTCATAAAAAATCGGGATTATTGCTGCAACATTTAGTAACAACGCAGGTAACAGTTCAAGATCCAGATTTAGTAGCTGCAATGTTGACAGCTATCCAGGATTTTATCAAAGATTCCTTTAGGGTACAAAAAGTAGATGGACTAAAAAGTTTACGCTTTGGAGAAGTAATGATTTGGATTGAAGAGGGGCCGCAAGCTCTAGTAGCAGCGATGATTCGAGGGAATCCTCCCCAAGAATTAAGGTTAGTTTTGCAAGAAGCGATAGAAAAAATTCACCTGAAGCTAGGTAGAGAAATTCAAAATTTCACAGGGGAAACAGAAGCATTTCAGGCCAGCCTGCCTTATTTAGAAGCTTGTCTGGTAGTTCAGTATAAATCTACGGCTAAAAAAAATTATACCTATGCCTGGGCTTTCTTGGGTGCGATCGCGATCGCTTGTGGGACTTGGGGCTTTTTTGCGATAAGAGAACAACTTCGTTGGCAAGCATATCTCCAAAAACTCAACTCTCTGCCAGGAATTGTTGTGATTAACACCAAGCAAGCTTTTGGCAAATATTTTATTTCGGGAATGCGCGATCCCTTAGCAGTAGATCCCAATACACTAATACAACAAACAAATCTTAATCCCAAAATAGTAATTAGCCAGTGGCAACCTTATCTTTCTTTGGAGCCACAATTTACTGCCAAAAGAGTTGAAAAATTGTTGCATCCTCCCCAAACTGTATCATTAACGGTTGATAACAACGGTATTCTGAATCTAACTGGTTATGCACCCCGTAAATGGATTTTAGAAGCACGGAAGTCATGGATATTTATTCCTGGGATCACCCAATTTCAAGACCAAAAACTCGTAGAAATAGAACTTAGCGAGTTAGAGTTATCTAAAATCAAGATAGAAAAAGAAATACTTTTTTTTACAGAAGGAACAACTGAGTTGATGCCTGGTGAAATTGACAAATTGCCTAATTTGCTTTTATCAATCCGCAAATGTTTAGATATTGCCAAGTATTTAGGTAAAAATGTCCAAATTCAAATAATTGGACATACTAATAGTGCTGGAACAGAACGAAGAAATAGACCACTCAGTCAAGGCCGCGCTTATAGAATTCTATCTTATTTAATATCCCAAGGAATCAAGACAAACCAATTTCAAGCACTAACTGTAATTTCTAGCCTAACTTCCCAGCCAGAATTAACACCAGAATCTAAAGAATTTAATCGGAGAGTATCTTTCAAAGTATTAATAAATAATATCTCTAAATAAAGTTAAGTTATATCAATTTATGGTTATTCAAAAGAAAGTTTGTATGATAGGTGCATTTGCTACAGGTAAAACTAGTTTAGTAGCAATGTTCGTCCATAGTATTTTTTCGGAAAAATATCATACTACTGTGGGTGTAAAAATTGACAAAAAAACTATAGAAATTCAAGATAAAAAATTAAATCTTATCCTTTGGGATATCTATGGAGAAGATGAGTTTCAAGAATTACAAATGTCTTATTTGCGAGGTTCTGCTGGTTATTTATTAGTTGTAGATGGTACCAGATACAATACTTTACAAAAAGCTTTTGATTTGCAAATAAAAATAGAAGATGCCATTGGTCTAGTTCCCTTTGTTTTAGTCATAAATAAGTTGGATATAACGGATGAATGGGAAATTGAATCTGCTGAGATAGATAATGTTACACAAAAGGGTTGGACTGTGATTAAAACAAGTGCCAAACATGGTATTGGTGTAGAAGAAGCTTTTCAAACTCTCGCTAAAAAAATATTGGATTGCTAAATGTTGGATGTCCCTGTTTTTGTAATTGCCTATATTCTAAATTTGCTAACATCAGAGTCTTCTCTTGGCTATCTGTTGGTTAATAAAGATGGTAGCCTATTGACTTGGGGTGGTAAATTGGCAGCTTATGGAATTACAAACCTCCATAAAGGCAAAAATGCAAAAGAGCAAGTTGTTTTTCTAGAAGGGTTACTCCCATTAGATGATACTTCCATATTTCTACCATTCATTCAAACAGAGTATGGCAGTTGTATAGATGTTCATATATTACCGACGAAGGAAGCAGATTGGGTATTGCTGTTAGATAGTAGCTGTGATAGAGACTACCTCTTTCCTATTCAGCAAAAAACAAATGATTTCAGACTATTACAGGAAAAATTAAATAAAAAGTTAAATTACTAACCTAAAGTCAAAATTAATTGATTGTATCCGGTTGAACTCATGAATACATCGATCGCGAATGATATGCTCACTGCCTTGAACATTCTAGTGTTAGAGAAAATTGATGCAGATTTATTTAAAATTACTGGTAATTTACCTGATTGGTTAAATCAATTTTCTTGTAATAATTTAGCATCAGGAATGAATATTTCAATACCACATGAAGAGTTTTCTTTTTTAAATAATTTTTTAATTGATGCCGAAAAATTTTGGACTAACAATAATACTAAAAAACTCAGTTCCGGTTTATGGATTGAAATAGATGCAACTGGACAAGAATATCAATTTAAAGCTTATGCTATTTGGGTGGATAATAAGAAATTTTTATTGATTGAGGCGTTGGAAGACACTTATCAAGAACAGCAGTATATTCTTCAAAAAGCTAGAGAATATAAATTGATTTATCAGCAATTACTTAAGGATAATCAAAAAAAAGATGTTCTAATTCATTGTCTTATCCATGATATAGCAGTAGAATTGAGCGCTATTAACTGCTGTTTTGCATTACTAGAATTTGAAAACTTAACACCTAAAGGAAAAGAATATTTAGAAACTGGTATAAAGCAATGTCTAAAACAAGAGATGCTGATTAAAGATATTTTAGACACTTTTTCTACAGAGGCAATGTTAACAGAAAATTCTCATATCGATATTGAAAAAGCACCTAATATTTTAAGTTCTATACAAGAGGTAATTGAGTTTTCAAAACTGAACTTTGCCCTTAATAATATACAATTACAGCTTGCTAACAATATTGATATGACAACAGATTGGAAAGTTATGGCAGATAAATCTCGTTTAGATAGAGTAATTTCTAATCTACTAGAAAATGCTTATAGATATAGTAAACCAGATTCTATTGTGACTATTGGTCTACAACTGGATGGACAATATGTTTTAGTTACTATAGATGACTGTGGTTTGGGTGTACCGCCAGAAATGGAAAAAAATTTATTTCAAAAGTTTTCTCAAGGCAAAGGTAAATCAGGGAGAGCTGGCTTAGGTCTTTATTTTTGTAGAATCACACTTGAACGCTGGGGCGGTATGATTGGTTATTTACCTCGTCTTGAAGGTGGTTCTAGATTTTGGTTTCGCTTGCCAAGACTAGCATCAATGATGAGTTAAAAAGTATCCTCATTTAATAGATTCATTACCGCTAATCGCGTGGTGAGCTACTTCAGATAAATTAGCAAATTTAATCCCGGAATTGTACGAGAAAGAGTCCACAAAACAAGAGTAATGTAAATTACACCTAAACTCCATTCATACCAAGCAAGGGCAGAGATGATGCCTGGTAAGTGTTCGTCTCGCAGGCGAATGTCGTTAAATCCTAATTTCACTAAGTTGTTGAGACTAAAATCATAGTAATTGAGCCAGTTCCAACGGCGATCGCTCAGTAGAGGCATATATCGTTCACGAAATGTCTGATTTCTTGGTATCACTGGTAAACGCCCAATCAACAATCGTAACTGGCGAAATGTGCCATCTTCGGTGAAGTAAGAAACGTTCATTAAATCGTGATAACGACCTTGTTGGTAAAGTCGGATCAATAATGCCAGTGGTACGGGGACAAGAATTATGAAAAGACACCCCAGTGTCAGCCAAGGTTGTTGAGCATTGCGAAAGATGGCTAGTAAACTCAAGAATTCTAAAACGCTAAAACTGACTAATATCGCAATGGTTTCGTAAGATGTGGGAATAATTGCTACAGGATGCAGGCGGCGATAGCGATCCACTAGCCAAAATAGTAAGCCAAAATAGGCGATCGCAACTCCTCCCACGCCAAACACTAACCAAAAATTTGTCCCATAGCCACTCAACAACAGCAGTACACTCAATCCCAACCAACTCCAAGCTTGCAGTAACCACCCACCAATAGAAAGGGATTCACCAACAATTAAGCGATGACTAGCGATAAGCCGTTGCACATCTACGCTGAGTTGTGTGTATTTTTCTAAACCGATGTCTGCTAAAGTCAATAACTCACTACTGTTGCGAAAGGATTTGACTAGACGACGCTGGGCGATCGCTGTGGCTTGAGTTGGGGAAAAACCCAGTTTAATCAAACTTGCAACACTTGCACTATTAATATTTGTAGCTGTCAAAAGGCGACTCATTTCTACTAATCGCAGCTGTTGTTTTGTGTATTCCAGTTCATTAGCATCGGCAACTTGTTGTTGCTGACGGAAATTTTGCCCCAAATTCCGCAAGATATTTTGATTACCTTGCAATGTAGGAATGCAGAACATCTTCCCAATTTGACCGGGATTACCTAAAATTTTTGCTTGGTTAGAGTTAAAAGTTAAACCAGGTACGCTTAGACAAGCTTCTTTAGAAAATCTGGCATCGCTAAAATCTGCTTGGTTGAGAATACTTGCACCTTGTAAATTAACTGATTGATTAAACTCCACTTCTCGAAATATGAGAGCTTGCTCAAAAGTCGCATCTGTTAAAAAGAGAAACTGATTAAAATTTGCTTTAGTAAACTGGGCTTGATTGCCAAAGCGGACATCAGAAAAATCAGCATTTTCCTGCCATTGCACACTACTAAATTTAGCCAATTGCTTAAAACTTGCTTGGTTGAAATTGGCGATCTTTTCAAAGATACTCCCCTGGAAATCAGCGAATTCTTGAAATTGGGTTTGTTTAAAATTAGCTTTTTCAAAAAAAATACTGCCCTGAAAATTAATTGGTTGCTTGAATTTAGTACCACTAAAGCTGACGGGACGACCAAACCGGGTTTCAGCCCAATTCGTGGATTGGAGAAAAGTTGCACCTTGAGCATCCACAGACTGAAGAAAGAATGTATTAGAGAACTTCATTTCGCCATTGAAGCGAGTTTGCACCAGTTTCAAGACACCACGAAAGACAGCAATTTCACTGGATGAGGTTGGCTCTGTTCCTAAAAGCGATCGACAATCTTTGGAGTTTGCTAGTGATTCTAGACAAATAAAGCGCAAACGCTCTAATTCTTCTTTTTCAGTAGCTGTGAAAATCGGAGCAATAGCTTGGGCGTATAAGGAGGTTCTTAAACCCAAATCGCTACCCACAAAATCCCCTAAAATCAGGGCATAGCTGAGGTCTAAACCCAGAGGTTTTGTACCTAGCTCTTTTCGCAATAGTTGGTAAAAAGCATCACGAAAGCTAGCGTTTTCGGGGCGCAAATCAATCACCATCTTCTGCAAATCTACGGTCAAATTGCCTTCGCGGAGTGTGGGTGTGCGTAGACGTTCTTGTAATAATTCTAGAGTTAAGGGTGTGCGTTCTGGTTGCGTTTGTGCTGCTGAAGTAGGTAGGGGGAGGAGGAGAAGTAAAACGCAAAGGAACGCAAAGAGAAGCGCAGAGGTACGCAGAGAGAGCTTTCTAGGTATCTTTGCGTTTAACCTCTGGGTGCATCTATGTTTAAAAAATAAATTATGCAAATTGTTCGATCAATCATCGCTAATTAGTAGAACAATTTTACCCGTCACAGAACCGCTTTCAATTAGTTGGTGTGCCTTAGCTGCTTCTTTTAAAGGAAACTTGTGAGTAACATGAATTTTTAACTTGCCTTCATCGATCCAGGTAGCACATTGTTCGAGAATTTCTGCATGGTGCTGGAGGCTGTCTTCCAATCCTAGCAACGCTGGTGTCAGCATTAATTCTAAGCCAATGCGGAGATTTCGTAATCTAGCAGTTTTCCAAACAGTATTGGCATCTGGTTCGAGAATCGTCACAATATCGCCATATACTCGCACTGCGGGAAAGGTTTTGTGAAAGGTTTCGCCGCCTACGGTATCAAAAGCCAAGTCTACGCCTTCGCCGCCAGTCCAATCTAATACCGCTTGCACAAAGTCTGTTTGTTTGTAAAAAATTACATGATCAGCACCGAGTTCTTTGACGAAATTAGCTTTTTCTTCAGATCCCACTGTGGTAGAAACAGTAGCACCTTTGAGTTTCGCCAATTGAATTGCTACATGACCGACACCACCAGCACCCGCATGAATGAAAACCCGTTCCCCAGGTGATAATCGTCCCCGTTCGTATAAAGCTTCCCAGGCGGTGATTAATACTAAAGGCGCTGCGGCTGCTTCAGCAAAGGAGATAGAAACAGGTTTACGTGCCACAAACCGTTCATCCACAACGGTATATTCAGCATAATTTCCTTGGTGTGCGCCCAACCCACCATAGCAAAAATATACTTCATCGCCTGGGCGAAAACGCTGGACACCAGCACCCACAGCCTCAACTACACCGGCACCATCACATCCTAAAATGGTCGGCGTGCGATCGGGGTAGAAAGTGCCTCGGCTACGAAGTTTAGTGTCAATGGGGTTAATGCCAGCCGCAACCAAACGCACTAAAAGTTCAGTATTTCCTACGGGAACCGCAGGGTTTGGCACTTCCTGTACTTGCAGAACTTCAGGACTGCCAGCTGCTGTCATCAAGACTGCTTTCACTATTCTTTCCTCCTGGCTTTAGATGCACGTTCTTATGCAACTTTAGCGCAAGAGGGTAGACACAAAGTTATGTCTGAGGGAAAACTGCTGTAACTAAGTATGTTACGAAACGTAAATAGGCTTAAAACCCTTACTAATGAACAATGACAGCCTTAGCCAGTTAGCTTTAATTTCACCGACTTACTTACTAAGAGTGTGGACTCTAGTAGTCTGCCAACCCAAAAATGCTAAGTGAGGACTGGGTAAAGGGGAAAGGGAAAAGGGTAAGGGATTTAAACCGAATGGCACTAAGAAAAGCTGAAACTTCCTTGCTGGCAGGGTGTGGGAGGTGTGGGAGGTGTGGGAGGACGGGGAAGAAGTCTTACCCCCCACACTCCCCACACTCCCCACACTCCCCCCTCTCCCCACACTTCCCACACTCAAAAGCCAGTTAAATCATGGGTTTGCGCTTATCTTAGTGCCATTCGATTTAAACCTTTTACCCCTTCCCCCTTCCCCTTTACCCCGCCAAGTTCACTTGGCGAACTACTAGGGTAGAGGATGTAAATTCACGGGAATAAATCTTAATACTCAGGTAAAAGATAGAATGGTAGGTTTTTTACAGTTTATCTAATCGATAGGTACTGGATAAAAATTTCCAAGTCGTTTTACTTCTTCCTTTCAAAGACGAGGAAGAGTTCGCCGCCGCAGTACTTCTTACGGTGGAAAGCCTTCTATTGTTTTTCCTGTAATAAAGCCTTCTATTGTTTTTCCTGTAATTCTTTCCTCATTTATCGGCTCCCTTGCGTCCATCGCGTTTCCCTCCTTTGAGTAATGATAAAGACTCTACGCTCGCTTCTTTTCTACGCAGCTTTAGCTACTATTGTTTTGGTAACTGTAGTCACAACTCAGTTAGTAACTACGCAGAGAACTCCTGCGATCGCTAACATTACACCTACCGTTATTCATTCGTTTAATAGCAGCAATAAGTCCGATGCTTCCACTTCAGAGGCAGAATCTGTACAAAACAGCGATCGTCAGCTTTACGGTACGAGGTACGGGGGAGGCGCAAAAGTCGTGGCTACCCAATCTACCACGAGCTTGTACGTCTACGTGTCTCCCACGGGAAGCGACACCGGAGGCGATGGATCGCTAGGCAAGCCATTGAAGACGTTGGCGTATGCAGCAAAACGAGTTCAACCAAATCAAAACTACACGATTTACCTGAATGCAGGTGTCTATAGGGAAACGGAAGCGACGGTACTTCCGCCGGGAGTGAATATCGAGGGAGCAGGTGAATCAAGCGTGACTATCACTAGCAACGGTGCGATTCCTGCTCCAGGAGTAAATACTGGCAGCGCCGACTGGAGCCTTTGGCATTATGGAAGCATTATTCAGCTTGTCTCCCCTAGCTACTCTGGCTCAAGCCCTAGGTACGGCGCTCCTTCGGAGATGATTGAGGCGATAGATGGCAATCAGACCTTAAGCGGCTTCACCATAGACGGTAATGGCAAAACCATCAAAGCGGGTGTCTGGGTGGAAAATCGTAATAACGTGACTATGCTTAATGTCACGTTCAAAGATTTCCAGCACAGCGGTGCAGTTTTTACCCGTGGCAATATGTGGTGGTTCGTGCCGCTTCCAGAGGGGAAGTGGATGAAGAACACAACGATACATGATTGCACGTTTATTAACTCCGCAGCGGATGGAGTGTCGGGAGCATCTACCGGTAACTTGAGACTTGGAGGGCTGGATGGTGCTAACATCTACAACATTACTATCCGAGAAAATAAAGGATACGGCATCAAGTTCATGCACGTAGGCCATATACGCAACGTGAAGATTCACGATTGCAATATCCAGGTTCCAGAAGTTGATTCCCAGTGGAGCGAGGATGCTTCTATTGAACTTTGGAATTTGAGTTATGGAAACGAAATCTACAACGTTACCTGTAATACGTGGTTATCGATGGTTAATCATGCAGTAATGAATGATTACCAGCCGACAGCTACACACCCAAGTAATCTCAAGATACGAAACGTAAGAATAAAAGATATTGACGGACAGAGCGTTAAGGAGTCAATCGAGGTTGCCTTGAGTGGAGTTGAGATATCCGACTCCTACTTTCAGGATAAGGGCTTCGGTATTGCGATCTGGGGAGGGAAAGCATGGGGCGGAAGTATAGAAAATCACAACATTAACATCCACAATAATATTTTCGCAAATGTTGCTCGTAAAGTTCAATTTGGTTTCGGGAACAGTTCTGCCGTCTTCATTCCCGATTCAGCTACCAACATCAACATTCACAACAACGTGTTCGACACCTTGGGGAATAGCCTACAGATCGACTCCGCAGACAGGATATCGATCAAAAATAATGTGTTCTTGAACTCTCAAGGAGACGATGTACAAGGAGGTAAGAACATTGCTTTCACTAATAATCTCCGCAGGAATACGAACCCAGCAAAACCAACTTGGCAGATCCGATTCGCGGCTAATGCGACAAACATCCAGGGCGATCCCAGATTTACAGGTACAGGCGACCGTTGGAACTCTTACTACAAGGCGGCTTCGTCACGTAGTCTGATGGTGGATAGAGGAACTAATGTAGGACTTCCTTACTCTGGTTCGGCACCTGATATCGGTCGATGGGAGTGGTAACAGTACTTGTTGGGTTTTGGGGAAAGGGAAAAGGTTAAAAGGGAAAAAACCGTGAAACATTATAATGTTTCACGGCTTTCAGTGTGGTGTGAGGAGCTTAACTAAATCTCATCATAAAGTAACAGCCCAACAACAACGCACTGGTAACAATTTTGGTAACAGACTTTTTTTAGCGGCCTTAGAGCAAAGCACCACTACAACTAGAACCACACCCAGCAGTACAACCATAGCAATAAGCAGCAGTTTGGATCTCACTAATCAGGTCTAGACTGCCAGCTTCTAGCAATTTGCTAACTGTTAGTGGTTCAGCATTGCCAGTTTTTGCAGGCAAGTTCATCATCTGGTTAAAGTCACAATCATATACATTGCCTAGATAGTCAATTGAAAGTTCATTGCGGCACATCAAATATTCAACCGTGCCGTGATTAAAATTTGACTCTAAAAACTGCAAATAGCTACTGTACAGTTTTTTCCGTTCTAAATGTATTTTGGTTCTACCAACTGGTAGGTTGGTAATGGTGAAGAGGTTGTTAAATACAATATTAAAATGTTCTTGTAAGAACATTTTGTAATCTTGTTCTAGGTTAGTCTGTTCGGGAGCTAAGGAAAACTTTTCAGTAGTGGGTAACTGGGGATTAAATACCAAGTCCAAAATTAAATTTTCCTCTTTACCATAGCCGAGTTTGTTAAGCCACTGCAAAGCTTTGACTGAACTATCAAACACACCAGAACCACGCATTTTATCAACATTATCTGCTAAATAGCATGGTAGGGAAGCCACAACTCTTATCTGGTGTCGAGCAAAATATTCTGGTAAATCAGCAAATCCATCTTCAAAATAAATAGTCAAATTAGACCGGACAATAACCTGCTTGCCGGTTGCTCTTGCTGCTTCTACTAATGCCTTAAATCCATAATTCATTTCTGGTGCGCCACCAGTTAAATCCACAATTTTAATTTCGGGAAATTTATGGATTAGTGAAATCAATTGTTCGCAAATTTCAGGAGAAAGTTCTTCTGTACGTTTTGGCCCAGCTTCGACATGACAGTGTGTACAGGCAAGGTTACAACGCTTACCTAGATTAATTTGTAAAACAGCGATCCCCTTTTTTGTCAAAGGGAAATTTAGTTTATTTTTAAATGGTGTAATTTTTGATTGAGTTTGCATTAGCTACTATTCCTTAAATATGGCAAAAATATACTCAATTTCTCTAACCTTGTAATAATCGGTAAATTATTCCACTAATAATTGCAGCAATAGGTAAAGTTAAAATCCACGATAATAGTATCTGATAAAATACACGCATATTGGCTTTTTTGCCAGTCAAACCGACTCCAAAAATAGAACCAACTGAAACATGAGTGGTAGAAACCGGAAGTCCAAACAGACTAGCTGCAATCACTAGAATTCCAGTTACTATATTTGCTGATAAGCCTTGAGGAGGATTCAATGAGGTAATCTTTTCACTCATGGTGATAGCAACTTTTTGGGAGTTGAGTAAACCACCAAGTGCCATTGCGATCGCAATCGTGATCATTCCTCCCTGAACTGAAAAATACTCAATAACTAGAATGAGTGAGGAAATTTTGGGAGTATCATTTAATCCTCTCGCAAAACTCACAACTCCGGCGCTGAGAAAATGGCAAGTATCAATCATTTTCTGATTGATTGGTAGGTTCCATTTGGAATTGATATAGCCAGATAAGCTGTAAATTGCTGCTCCGAAGGGAATAGCAATGATCGGACTGAGAAATAAAGGCAAAACAAAAGAAGTTCCCAAAACGGCAAAATTGACTTTGAGTCCGATCGCAACTAAACCAGCGCCAACCAGCGCACCTATTAAACTGTGAGTTGTGGAAATGGGAAACCCCATAAGGGTGGCTATCAGTACAGTTAGACCAGTTGCGATCGCAACTGCGAGATGAAATTCTGGTGAATTAGCGATCGCATCAGGCACTAGTCCTTTACCAGAGAAGTTTTTAATTAGCGTACTTGCCAAAAAAGTTGCAGTTGCCGCACCACCTAAAGTTGTAAAAGTTGCCCACAAAATTGCTGTTTGATAGCTGCTAGTTCGGCTACCAAACAACGTTGCTACCCCTTTAAAGTTGTCATTGGCACCATTAGAATATGCTAAAAAAAGCGTAGCAATAAATAAACTAATTAACAACATTTTGGGGTTTATAAAGAAGAAGTCAAATCGAGAATTCAGAATTAAGAATACACAGAGTTAAACATTCAAATTGTGCATTCATTTTCCAGTTGTGCAGAATTAAGAATAATTCTGACTCCTGACACCTGAATTCTTTTTTCAGAAATTAACAGCAACCACCACCGCTATAGTGCCAGGTTGAATTGGTAACAATTATTTCTGCTGGCTTGATAGCCGCAAGTTTGGCGGCAGTTTTATCACACACGGCTGCGGGAATACCTCGCTGGAGTAAATGTCCTGCTGAGTCGTCGAAGAAGGATTCTGAGCCAGCATAAATTGCTGTTTTTCCCGTGAAAATACAAGCACCATCTTCGGGAATAGCAACTTTAAAGGATACAGAATCCAGGCTTTCTAAAAGTAGGTGTTCATCTAAATTATAAGTCTGGCAATCTAGTAGACGATAAGGACGACGGGCACGAATTTCAACTTGACCAAAGCCAGCATTTGTAATCCGTTCAGTATACTCTTGATATGTGAGTGCGCCTGATAAACACATGGCTCTGAGTCGTTCATCTTGTTGAAGATGTGCTGGAATTTGACTAGTAGCAATTGGATCGCTCATCTGCAAACGTCCGCCTGGTTTTAATACCCGATAGGCTTCTTTTAAAGCACGGTTTAAATCTTCTGGTTCAAAGATGTTGAAAAGGCAATTCTGCGCCACGATATCAACGCTAGCATCCGCAACGGGTAAGTTAAAAGCATCACCTTCGCAGATTTCTACAAAACTCGTGTCAAACCACGGGTTTTCTTGAGCAGCAATTTCCAGATTGCGTGCAGCTGCTTCCCGCATGGCCCCAACCGGTTCAACGGCAATTACAGCACCTGCATACCGGGAAAAATAAGCGAATTGCAACGCTTCTAAGCCGCCACCAACGCCGACATAAAGCACAGTAGGCTGATTTCCTAGTTCGGTGGAGTGAACGGTAGTGCCACAACCATAGTTCATTTCCTGCATAGCCAAAGGAATTTTCAATCCTGGTAGTTGCAGGGGTGTACTTTGCACACAACAAAGTCCAACTTGCGGGGTTTCGGCAACTTCGCGGTAGAATTGCGCCGCTGTTTCTAGATAAGTCATGCAGTTTTAGATTTTTAGATGATGACAGCTTTGTGCATCCTAATATAATTAACCCTGAGTTGGATGAGTTATTGCTCAAATTGCCAAAAACCCCCAAATCTTCTTAGAACAGAAAACTTTGAGGTTTTATCGTTATTTCACACGGGATAGGGGATGAGGGAGCAGGGAGCAGGGGGACAAGGTGACAAAAGTTTAGAACTTACAACAAGTCTTTCCCCTTGTCCCCAATTCTCCTTGTCCCCAAGTCCTCTTTCCCATCCCCAATTCAATCATGCAATTTATAGCCGACACCACTCACAGTTTGAATGAGACACTTTTCGTTATTGGCTTCAAGTTTCAGACGCAGGTAGCGTATGTGAAGTTCGATGATGTTGGCATCGCCCATGAAGTCGTAAGCCCAAACTTCTTGTAAAATGCGATCGCAGGTAATTAGCTGTCGTGGATGAGCCAATAAATATTCGAGTAAATCAAATTCCTTAGCAGTTAACTCAATTAACCTTTGATCTCGGTACACTTGGCGCGTGCGACGATTTAAACTCAAGTCTTCAAATTCTAAAACATCTGCGCTGTCTACTTGCCAATTTCTTCGTAGGTGAGTGCCAACTCTGGCTAATAATTCATCAACACTGAAGGGCTTAACGAGGTAATCATCAGCACCAGCGTCTAAGCCTACAATGCGATCGCTTACTTCATCTTTGACAGTTAATAATATTATTGGCAATTTATTACTAATATTTCGCAGGTGGTGGCAAATTTCTAACCCCGATAAGCCAGGCAACACCCAGTCTACAATTACTAAATCTAGATGTAACTCACGCGCTGCGGTGAGTGCAGTTAATCCATCGTAGGCAATACTGACTTGATAGCCTTCATAATTTAATTCTAATTCGACAAATCGCGCCAGTTTGACTTCATCTTCAACCAGTAAGATGTGCGTCATGATGATGTTAATGATTTCAGCAGGGTACGGTAAGCAACAATACGGTCTGGAAACACTTGAGCGAGGTGCCAGCTACTTACATAGCCAAACATCTAAATTAGGTGTACGTTAGCTTAGTATAAACCTGAGTAAGTAACAACAGTATATTTGAAAATACCGGTGATTGCTTAATCAAAGAACGATCAAACCGACTATTAGCAATAGCTTGTGACATCTTCACCACATTTATCGGCAAGATAACAGAGCGCTTTAAAACGCAAACTAACCACTTCCTCGTATAGGGGATTTAATTTACACATCGGAGGAATATGAAATACCTTCCGACCAAACAGTGTGATATCTTGCTCAAAGGGACACTGAGCAGGAATAGCTTTGCACAATAAATGAGCCAATTTGGAGTTATGAATTTCTATCTTTTCCAACCACTCACGCACTGGGTGTAGTAAATCATTGTGTGACTGTACTTGAATAAAGCTTGTCATAATTTTTCACCTTAATAATTTCAAACTAGATTGAGTTTGTTCTATATGAACCTCTATCAATACATACACTTAGGTTCTATAGTTTTATGCACTGATTCCTAGTTTTTTCGTTCTCTACAAAGATAGAATGAATCTCTAGGTATACTGTAAACTACACATTCAACGATCAAAATTCCTGATTATTTATCCCATTTCCAAAAACTTTTACCACAAATGAATCGGCTAAAGCTGTATCTCACTGGGTCAAGAACCGCTTTATTGTGCCAAACGCTAGGCTAGAAGATGCCGAACTGCAAAATATAACCAAATTCTGGGAGGTGCAGCTAAACTTACTCTAAAAAAGCATCAAGCTTTAAGGAAGCTGCGAAAACTTATGACTGATAACTTATTCAGTAACAAAAAGCTACTTTTTGACCGATGGGCACCAAGTTATGACTGGCTCTTTCCTTCAGTGTTTTATCGAGCCATTCACAAACGCTTGCTGGAGTACGTCGATTTCCCAAAGCCAGCAAATGTACTTGATATCGGTTGTGGTACTGGCCGCTTACTTGAGCGCCTTGCTACTCAGTTTCCTGACCTGCGGGGTACTGGATTGGATTTCTCTGCTAATATGTTGCGGTTAGCAAGACAGAGCAACCACCACCGTCCACGTTTAATTTATATCGAGGGCAAAGCTGAGTCTCTTCCCTTTGCTGATGGTCAATCTAATGCTGTTTTCAGCACTATCAGCTTCTTGCACTATTTGGAACCGAAACAGGTAGTTAGTGAGATAGCACGGGTACTTTCTCCCGGTGGACGCTTCTACTTAGTTGACATTAACTTAGTTGACATTAACATTAATTCTAAAAAAGACGCAGAACCTCAATTATTACCACTTACTCCCCGTGGAATTAGACTCTACAGCCCTAATCAACGTCAACTTCTTGGCTCTTCTGCTGGGCTATTGTGTTTGAATCACCACTATTTATTAGGGCCAGTCTTACTAACAATTTTTGCTAAACCTCCGATTTGAAAATAAGGGATGGGTAAGAGTAAAAGATTGGAAACAAATTATATCAGTAATTATTCTCTATATTTTAATTACGACTTACGTACAGCCCTTTGGGCATGAAAACAGCGTAGCGGGGCATTCCCTTTTAGCGTCTCGCAGAGAAGCCCATTACGAATTACGAATTAGTATGGCCTCGATATTCACTCTAGTAATTTAGGGGGAATGGGGAATGGTAGTCACATAACCATCACATAAAGTCTTTAATGGTTATTCAGTACTGGAGAGAATATCGCACTTATTATCATATTGGATTAGACTGGGGACTATCAGAGTCGGCAGTATGCCGAACAGTTTATAAAATAGAAAACGTTTTAATCTCAGAGGGTGACAACCTACCTATAAAGGTTGCTGCATAAGGGATAGGGCATAGAAAACACGCTGAAAATAGAGCCGTTTATTGGGTTTGAGCGTGCTTTCCATACCCACTACAACGATATGGTTGACTCTTGGCGCAATATTGAATATCACCAGATGCTGTCGCAACAAAAGAATGTCACAGATAACACTGCTGCGACATTGAAGTTAATTCCCAAATTGCGAGAATAAAGTTCAACCCGACTAGATAATGTTAAATTTTGCTATTTAAGTGTAATTACATACACGCTATTGAAAAAATGAAGTATAAAGTAACAGGGCAACAGAAATCAAGATTATTTTTAGAAAAAAGTATTTTTGCTGGACATCTATATTCTGCTGCCCAACTTCCCCAAAACATAGTTGGAGATAATAGGATTTATGCAACGTTTATTTAAACAAAGTTTTATGCTTTCAGTCACTACTGCGATCGCATTATTATTTGCAGGGTGTGGAGAAAGTAAAGTTGCCCAATGTAACAAAGTCATCAAGGTTGCTAATCAAGCATCCACTCTAGGTCAGGAATTTAGTAAAAACCCCAATCCAGCAAAAGGATCTAAAGCTTTAACTGAACTAGCTGGTAAGATAGATCCACTTGCCCAAGAGATGAAAACCCTCGAAATTAAAGATGAAAAGTTACAAGGTTTTCAAGGGCGCTTTATCACACTCTATCAGAATATCAGCAAAGAATTGAATAATGCAGCAGGAGCTATAGATAAAAAGAATCTACCAGCAGCAAAGGGCTTTTTGGTATCTCTGAAAAAAAGTAGTACCGAAGAAAGTTCAATAGTTAAGGAAATTAATAGCTACTGTTCTGCTAAATAATCAATTCTGCATGGAATGTTTTTAACAAAAATAGCAGTTAAATAGTCGGTCGAGAACCACCAAAAACCGCAAAGCTAAAATTTTTGTACCAGCAATCCACATTTTGGAATCCAGCCGCTTCCAACCAGCTAAGTTGAATCTCAAGGGTTGCCATGCGATCATATTCCATGCGTTTTTGTGCAGCTTTAAGATCCTCTTTTGAGATACCCTTAGCACGGACAGAATCTAACCAGTTTTGACGATAAAGTTCTTCTAAATCAGGAGTTTTGCCGAGAACTTGGTCAGCGTTAACAAATATCCCTCCAGGATTGAGGACATTATAAATCCGTTGATAAAGAAGTTCTTTGTCAAAATTAGAAAGATGATGAATAGATAGGGCAGAGATTATCAGGTTATATGAATTACCCAAATCAGTCTCAATGTAGTCACCGATTAAGATTTTGGGAGATTTACCCATTTTGCTAAATCTCAACTTAGCTTTCTCTAACATCTCGGGGGCTAAGTCTAGTAATGTGAACTCTGCATTTGGGAAAACAGATTGCACCATACCTGAGTATAGTCCAGTACCAGCACCCAAGTCTAGAACCTTTATCGGTGCGGTGCTATCGCTTGGGATGATTTCAACAGCTGTTTTGTAAAAGTCATCAAAACAGGGAATTAGAATCCGACGTAAGCTATCGTAATCTACTGCGGCAGCATTAAAAGCTTCTTGAATATTCATTTTTTAATTTTTAATAAAGGTAGAACTTTCTGTTTTAACAACTCAATTAAAGCTGGTTCCATATAATCATATTCATCTGGTATATCTAAACAGATAATTTTTTTATCTTTAAGAAAGGGCTGAAAAATTTTTGAGAGCTTGCTTTTATGAGGTTTTGTCGCGGCGCAATGCCTTGCTTCCCTAGGTACTCTGTGGGACGCTTACGCGATCGCAGAGCGGGATATTTTTTAATTGGAAGTCCCTAAGTTGTCACCAATTTACGCAGTATAGAAACGAGGAGATTTAGTTATTGACCAAATACCAATTTTGTAGCGCCAACCGTTGAATTTCACGCCAAGGAATATTATGTTTTCTGGCTAATTCTGCACAATCTTCATATTCTGGTTGCACATTGGCAATAACTTTTTCTGGTGATTGTCCCTTCCATGCTACCTTGACCCGCACTTTGCCATATTCAATTTCCACTTGTTGAATTTCCCGTTGTAAAATGGCGCGTTGCTGAGTTGTTCGCCGAATACCCAAAGTTGTAGTTTCACGGAATATAACCGCTTCACAACTGAGTAAATCTTCTGGATGACAAATCACAGTCAGCAAAATCCCTGGACGGGACTTTTTCATACCGATCGCTTGGGTAAAAACATCCACTGCACCAGCAGCAAACAAAGCCTCAAAAACATAGCCGATCGCTTGCGGATTTAAATCATCAATTTGGGTTTCTAGTACCGAGATGGTTTCTAAATTTGAGCTAGTATCTCCATAATTGCTGAAATTTGACTGTAAACTTGTGCTTTCGCCCAGCCAGAGGCGTAAAATATTGGGAATTGGTAAATTTATGGTTCCTGCTCCCAATCCTACCTGCTTGATAGCGATCGCGGGTGGTGAACCAAAATCTCTTACCAAAGTAGTAGCGATCGCAGCTCCTGTGGGTGTCACCAGTTCTCTATCAATGCCATTGCTATAAACTGGACAACCCCGCATTTCCCAAAGTTTTAATACTGCTGGTACTGGTACTGCCATTTGACCATGTGCAGCCCGAACAGTACCGCCACCAGTGGGAAACGCCGAGCAGTAAAGCAGGGGCCATCCTTCGTCATTACTCTCAATCCCCAACCAATCTAACCCCAGGCAAGTACCCACAATATCTACGATCGCATCTATCGCACCCACTTCATGAAAATGAACTTTTTCAGGGGAAATCCCATGCACCGCTCCTTCTGCGACTGCTAGCTGTCGAAATACCGCTAAACTCCAAGCTTCTGCCCGTGATGGCAACCCTGCTTTGAGAATCATCTGCTCTATTTCTGGCAAGTGGCGTGTGTGATGGTGATTGTGTTCGTGGTCGTGGTGGTCATGGTGATGGCGATCGTGTACTAAATCCACATGAACTTTAGTTGCCTGCTGACCATTCCGTTGGACAAGTTCTGCTCTTAACTGATATTCCTGTTCAATTCCCAATCCATTGAGCTTTTCAATTAAATACTCCACAGGAACACCCAAACTTACCAAAGCACCCAGGCACATATCACCAGAAATTCCTGTCGGACATTGAAGATAAGCAATTTTATTCATAATAAATTTGTCATTAGTCATTAGTCATTAGTCATTAGTCATTAGTCATTTGTCATTTGTCATTTGTCATTTGTCATTCTTCCCTATCCCCAGTCCCTAGTCCCCAATCCCTCTATGGCAAAAATTTTCTCAGTTCATCCGGATAATCCTCAAGTTCGCCGAATAGAGGAAATAAAGTCGGCGCTTTCTAGTGGCGCAGTCATGCTTTACCCTACTGATACAGTTTATGCGATCGGTTGTGATTTGAATGCTAAGTCGGCGGTAGAACGAGTGCGGCAAATTAAACAGCTAGCAAATGATAAACCACTGACATTTTTATGTCCCTCGCTTTCAAATGTGGCAACTTATGCCTTCGTAAGTGACACAGCCTATCGGATTATGAAACGCCTGATTCCAGGGCCATACACGTTTTTGCTCCCAGCAACTAAATTAGTACCGCGATTGGTGCAAAGCCCCAAGCGGAAAAGTACTGGAATTAGAGTACCAAACCATACTGTGTGTTTGGATTTGCTGGCAGCTTTGGGCAATCCGATTATTTCAACTTCAGCACATCTGCCACCAGATGAAGCAGATAATGGCATGATTCGGATAGATCCAGAAACTGTTCAGTCGCGGGTAGAGCTATTTGACCGTTTAGACAAGTTGGTAGACATAATTGTAGACACTGGCGAAGAACCTACTTATGAAGTATCTACCATCTTAGATATGACCGGAGACGAAGCAGCAATTATACGGAGGGGTTTAGGTTGGGAAGCAGCAGCAGCATGGGTATAAGAATGAGACTTCACAGGCACACCTCTCCGTTTCGGAAATTGTGATAAAAGCAACTCCAGTTTTTAAATTGTCATATTTAAACGTGATGTCTATGACGGGCACAGATGCAATAACAGGATGGTGGTAACAGTCAGTACAGCAAGGGATTTGGCAACTTTGAGAAAATGCTGGGTACATGAGTACCCGCGTCAATGTGGTGGCTTGTGAAAAAACCGACACATTGGCATAACTGTAACTCTCTCGTATTTCCTACAGTTTTATATATGAGCTTTAGATGTGAGCATTATATGGGGCAAGTCTTAATTGATAAATGCCCAAAGATTCACAAGCCTTGGCCGGCTTTGATTGCTGTGTCTGCGTTGTAATTACGGTGCAATACTACTCCCTGGAAAAGTCATGAAAGCTAACGTCATCAATCTACCAAACTCTACACCCATTTTTGAAAACCACCTTTCGACCGAAGAATTTTCAGACAGCAGCGAAACCTTGATTGAATTGCTGTGTCAAGAAATGCAAGCACAAGTGAAAGCAGCACCCAGGTGCGTAGAAGCTTTAGCAAACCGCATAGCCGTAGAAGTAGAACGCATTTGCGATAAAAGCTCACGTATCCAAACATCTGGGCAAATCAAATCCTGGCAGATTACGCTGGGAAGGCATCGGATGCAAAAGTGCTTACGTTACTACCAACTAGGTTCCAAACAAGGGCGGGTGGAATTACATAGTAATTTGGGTGCTATGGTTTACCGCCATGTAACTTTATCTGGCTCAGAATTGGGCTTTGATGCTCGTTACAGCCTAATTGAAGATTTTTTACAAGCATTTTATATCGAAGCTATCAAAGCTTTCCGCAGAGAAAACGAACTACCTGACGATCACACACCGCGTACTCAGCTGCAATTAGCTGAATATATGGCGTTTACAGAACAGTACGCCAAACGTCGCATCAATTTACCTGGTGGTGCAAATCAGCAATTAATTATCTTGCGGGCCCAAGGTTTTGCTCGTCGTCAGCCGCAAGAAACTACCGTGGACATTGAAATGGCGGTGGAGTCTGCTAAGGGTGAAGAAGCAGAATCTTACCAACGTAACTCGGCGGTGCAACAGTTGCGATCGCAGATGATTGCCCAAACTAATTTCGATCCATCTGAAGAGTCAGAACGCGATCGCGTCATCACTGAATTGATGAAATATCTGGAGTCTCAAGGTCAATCTGACTGTATGAACTACCTCAGCTTGAAGCTTCAAGACCTCTCAGCCCCAGAAATTGACCAAATTCTCGGTTTAACCAGCCGTCAGCGCGATTATCTCCAACAACGCTTTAAATATCACGTAGAAAAGTTTGCCAAGCAACACCATTGGCAATTGGTACATCAATGGTTAGGCGCGGGTTTAGAGCAAAAATTGGGTTTATCTTCCCAACAGTGGGAAATCTTTGTGAATCAACTCACAGAACAACAACAGCAAATATTACAGTTAAAAACTGCAAGACAAACCGATCAAGCGATCGCTAAAACCATCAAATGCACCCCCAAACAGTTACAAAAGCGCTGGACTCAACTGTTAGAACTAGCATGGTCTATTCGCAACGGTCATACTGAAGCACAAACAGGTTGAAGCTAAGGGGAAATAACTAAAAGACATTATCGAAGCTTATAACTGGGACGAGGAGCGCGAATTTAGCTTATACACTAAGTACAAAATCTCATTAATTCGTAGTGAATTCTTTGCGTGCCTCTGCGCTTCCCTCTGCGCCCCTACCCTTCGGGAAGGCAAAGCGCCTATGCGTTTAAATTTCACCCTTCAATTCGCCACAATCTTCCACAAATAACTCTTATTTGAATTTATCTGAATTACTAACTCGTTCCTCATCCAAATTATTAATACATTTGTATTTATTTAGTACAAAAATACCAATAATTTCCGATTTTTTACCCATTAATCCAACCTTGTTTACGTCAGAATAAAAAATTCATATTAAGAAACTGACTCTTTTTTACTGCTTCTGTGAAATCCTATAATTAGTAGGACTTTTGGCAGAGGGATTTAGGATGGCTCTGACTCAAGGCGGACGGGCAAATAAGTCTGGGAATATTTTAGAAGGAAATATTGAAGCAATCTTAAATGGACATAATTATTTCCAAGTAGGGAACTATGTCCCAAAAGAATTTATACTAAATGCTGCTTTATTACCAAAGCGCTATGGCAAAGAAGTTTATATTGGAACTGGGATTTATCATACCGATTTAAAGGTTGATTTTTATGTTGTTGGCTCACCTGCAATGCCATCTGGTTTAATTTTCGAGTGCAAATGGCAAGAAAGCCCCGGTTCTGTCGATGAAAAGTTTCCTTACTTGAACATGAACATCCAGCACTATTACCCTGCACCAACTATAGTCATTTTAGGCGGTGAAGGTATGCGAGAAGGTGCCAGCAAATGGCTAAAAGCAAGAGTTAATGATAACCATAATTTATTAGCAGTTTATAGCTTAGACAGATTTATTGCTTGGGCAAATAAAAATCTTTAAAAGATGTAATTAATAGTTCGTCAATTATGCCTCTATTTTTTATATTGGAGTTGATTGATCGAGCTGCTTTAATTTTGTAAACTTCAAAATTGATATCCGTATAAATATTTCTAATAAATTCGCTATCAGAATTACATACCATAACTTTAACACCACGACTTGCCAACTCTGCACAAGTATCTCTTAAAAGTTCTTGGTCTTTCTTACTAAAACAATTTTGACTATAAGCGGTGAAATAGCTAGTATCACTTATAGGATGATAGGGCGGGTCAAAAAATACAAAGTCATCACTGCTAGTTGCATGATTTAGGACTTCTGTAAAATCTGCTTGTTTAATTTCTGTATGAGAAAGAGCTTCTGATGCAGCTTGCAGTAAAGCCTCAGAACAAATATTAGGATTTTCATATCTGCCTAAAGGCACATTGAACTTTCCCTGTGAGTTGACTCGATAAAGACCATTAAAACAAGTCTTATTAAGATAAATTAGACGAGCTGCTTTTTCTAGATCAGTCCCATCAGAGTCGTTTCTGACACTATAATAATAATCTTTATTATGTCGAGTTTTATGCTCTTTTAATAAATAAATTAATTCCTCAACACGATCTTTAACACAACAATAAGTGTTAATTAATTCGGCGTTAATATCAGTTAAAGTTGCTGTCTTTGGTTGGAGATAGAAAAAAACAGCACCACCACCTAAAAATGGTTCATAGTAATTTTTATAACTTTTGGGAAAATAAGGAATATATTGCTGTATCAACCTACTTTTACCCCCTGCCCACTTCAAAAATGGACGCGGGCTAGTTTCCTTGGGGATTTGAATTACCATTTACTTGCGATTTAACTGAAAATAATCGTGACTAAATAAAGCCAATATAACCGACGAGGCATATTTTATATTAGCTGGCTAATTTCCCGGCTGCATAGATTACAATTGAGTTGATAAAGCATATCAAAACAAACGTAAGTATATAACAAGGCAGTTTAGATTCAGATGTTTGACGGATTTTGGGATAACGTCTTTCGCTACCCCCGCTACTTAATTACTATAGTCTTAGGGCTGTTTTTGAACACCTTTGCACCATTCGTGCCACTGTTGAAGCGCCCTGTTACCTTAATCGCCCTCTTAGGTTTATTTGTGAGCAGCCTAGTCTTTCTTACTTTCACCCTACGGGCAATGCTGGGCTTGAGTGCAATCTAGACTAGCGCTATATCGGGGCTATGCCCTACAGACGGTTGCTCTTAGCGTTGCTTTCGCTAAGTACTGTCTACCCAAATTGCATCTATTTTTGTCGTACAACCTCTGTCAGGAGGCGAAATTTTTATGGCTACAAATCGCCGGGTTTCCCGCGTTGCAGAATTGATCAAACGGGAAGTTAGCCAAATGCTGCTCAACGGCATTAAGGATGACCGTGTGGGTACAGGAATGGTAAGTGTGACTGATGTTGATGTTTCTGGCGATCTCCAACACGCCAAAATCTACGTCAGTATCTATGGTACAGATGAAGCTAAGGTAGAAACAATGGCAGGCTTAAAGTCAGCCACAGGTTACGTCCGCAGTGAACTTGGGGCGCGGGTACGGCTACGTCGTACACCAGAAGTCATCTTTCTCGAAGATCGCTCCATAGAACGCGGTAACAAGGTACTGGCACTACTAAGCCAACTCAATCACGATCGTCCGCCAGAAAACCTGTTAACAGTAGAAGACAGCACAGATGAAGATGATGAATCATTTAGTGAATAAGTAACTTAAATAACAATGTAACTTCAGAACAATTGATCTCAGCAAATCCGCCAAACAGTTTACAGACGTGACTAGATCGCGTCTGTTTTAATGTAACCATAACCAACTTCAGCGATCGGTAGTTGCATCTATACGCTTTATGTTTTGCTTGGCTTTCGTTTTTACTCTACTAGGACTTACGCAAAACTACACCCATTAGGGGCAATACTCTGCGGGTACTCCGTTGGAGAATTTGTAGAGTAGCCGCTTCTTTAGAGATGCTTTGCGTAGCTTGTTTCGACCTGGGAGTATGCGTCTGAATGAATGAATTGCTGCTACTGAAAATTATGGTTTTGGCTGTACCCTGTGGGAAGCTAACGCAATAATGGCTTCAAATCTTAGAGGTTGAATCCCGAACTAATTTGTTCCTCCTGCCTTGACTCCACCCTTCTACAGATGTTTATCAAAAGAAACCTGTGTAATATTAGTGCTTAAAGTAACTAAACAATTGCAATTTTACTTAAAAAATTGTTAATAGATGATAGGGTAAAAGTCTTCGTAGTGTACTTTAGCTGTTATGTTTTGCAGCAGTTTATACCCTACTACCTGACAAATATTCTTGTGTTGTTTACCCTTAGATAAATACCAGCAGTTCTAAATCCGGCTTTAGGGTGATTATTTGATATGTAAGTGATGTCTACGGCGGGCTACGCCTACGCAATATGAATTCTTACCACCCAGGAAATTTTGCCTAAATACAGTAATGGCAAGACTTTCAGACTTGTTGCATAAAAAACACACAGCCCATAGCAGGTTAAGTTAACTACTCGGAATTTTTTTTGTAAAGCAGATTTTTGATAAATGTCAGGATTTGTTGACTTTCTTAACATTTCTTGAGATAATTTCAGGATATCTAGCGTCAAAATAAAAATAGTTCCGTATAGCAAACTACAAAATACTAGCCACAAGTCTAATTTCTGTAATGTTTGTTCCTAATTATTAACGGGAACACTATCGTAAGTGTTAATTTGTGAGTAAAAACCATGAGTGTGAATACGGTGCCTTCTATCAATTACTACTCTCTCGATTTGATCCAAGACGAAGCACGTCGACTGGTGCAAAAGGGAATGATTAGCCGACAACAGCCAATATATACCCTTTGCCAATACATTCCAGCGAGAGAGTGGGTTTGCGTTGAATGTGAATTAGAGAAATGTGACTTTTTGTTGCGCGATCGCATTGGCGACCTAATTGGCCGTGAACAGTGGGACAACGACTAAAATCAATGTTTGATTTCGGGTTTGGGGTTGGGGGTTAATTTTCGATATGTGGATGTCACAGTCAACGATCCTACGCCCAATCTGGGGGATAATCTCTGGTTTTAATGAGCATTCACCCATACAGAATCTTGCGTTTTTCATTAACACAGAAGCATTGGAGTCTTAATTTATATAAGTTTTCAAGTTAAAGAAAGCATCAGAATCGGTTTTTATGTATATCTGGTGCTACAGCTTGAGTTTAGTATGTAAATTCAGTGAAGTTCTTACATTGATCCAATAGAAGTGTAGGAACTTCACTTCTGACTCGCAATTGACAAAATCGCTTCCTTGCGGTTCAAAAGTAGAATCCGTTTTGAAAAGTTTGCTCGGTCGGGCTAACCGACAATAGAGGAAACCTCCGTAAGAAACTGGCTCAGTTTTCGCAAAATTCCAAATTTGTATAGGATTATTTGTTAAAAAATCTCTAAAAGCAGAGAAAAATTATATCAACGATTATCCGACCTGCTCTAAATATTGATTAATGTCTTCAATAATACGGGTAAGTTCAGCTTCAGTAGTCAAGCGGATGTTGACGTTGCGGACAGTCAGCAAAACTTTGGCTGCGAAAGGCGTTGGCCAGATATTAGGATTACAGAAAATTTCTAAAAATACTTCACCTGTATAACGATATTCCATTGGAGGCTGGGGAGTGACTTTACCTCCGCCAGGAGTGGGTTTAGCGGCAACAGCTTTCAGACGCTCCATCAGTTGATCTGTCGCTGTCTTTAATTCTCGTGCTGCTTGGGGTGAAAAACTGAAGGAGACAGAACCTTCAATTAGGTTCAATGTTAGAGGAATTGAAGACATAAGTTTTTATTAAAGCTTATTGATAAGTACTAATCTTACCGGAAGAAGAGACAAAGCCCAATTTTTTGAGGATGCACCCCCAGGCGCTGATAAGCTGTTAAGCATTTAATTTTTACATTTACCTGATGACTGATGACTGTTAACCGTCAACAGTCAACATTCAACGATTTATGTCAGTGTCTATCGGGCCGGGTTGAATATTGTTCACCGTTGCCAGCAAAAGGCATTATGTTACTGTTGACGCTGGTTAATCATAATCAATCCGTCCACTCTTATCCATGTTGCAGAGAGCCTCCTGAGTTGCCATAAAGACACCCCAATACCGTTCGGTTAAGACAAGAGACGCGATGAATCGCCGTCTCTACAATAATTAGTCCTTTGTCTTGACGGCGATTTATCGCGTCTTTGCGATCTAGAATTTTCATCAAAAAACCTTAACCGAACCGTATTGAAAGACACCCTTGATGTTAACCGCAATCAGCCGAGCAAAATCATCCATCGTCTGAGGAAAATTGACCTTTGGAATTATATATATGGCTCAAGTTCTTACTCAAACTGGCTTGTTAATTTATTTTTAGCGAGGGGAACGCGAAAACTTACCTCTAGGTTTACTAATTATTCCAAAACCTGTAAATATTTTTCGATTTTGTTGCTCAAATTTCGATCATTTTTTGAATGAAGCACAGGCTTCTTTATCTTTTTAAGGTAGCAAATATAACTCATTTACTCGTCAATCATCCTAAGTAAGTACACACCACTGATGGTCGTCATAATATCTCTGGATACAATTTTGTTTGGAGTAACTAGATGTAGAAATAACAAAATTAATTAAAATATTTCTGGAATTAATGCTAAAAATATGCTGTTATTTATAAAGGCATTACTAATAGCTATAAAGCTTGTAGCTGCTGTTAGCTATAAATAATCTCAATAGAATGGTAAAAAAGATAGAGCCTATAGAGAGACTTAATTCTTACTGCGTAAGACTTTGATACATTTTATTTGTGTTTATTTATGTTTTGAGTTCTACATTAGAAGTCATAGAACTTGATGTGATAAATTATCTATGGTTTACGATAACCGCGCCGAAGTGCGAAAGGTTTTAATTATTACCCTACTGCTCAACCTGTTTGTACTGGTATTGAAAGCACTTGTGGGTTACTGGACAGGTTCGTTGAGCTTGCTAGCTGATGCGTTGCATAGTGTGACAGATAGCGCCAACAACGTTTTAGGATTAGTTGCAAGTAAATTTTCTTCTCCACAACCCGATCGTGAGCATCCTTACGGACACCATAAATTTGAAGCTGTGGGAGCTTTAGGAATTGCCTCATTTTTAGGAATAGCCTGTTTTGAAATTCTGCAAGGAGCAATCGAACGAATTCTCAAAGGTGGTGGTGAACCTGTGAGAATATCACCACCAGAGTTGTGGTTATTGCTAATTGTGCTAGGTGTGAATATTTTTGTGGCGTTTTACGAACGCGCTGTTGGTAAGCGGGTAGGTAGCTCAATTCTCATAGCTGACGCTACACATACCATGAGCGATATTTGGGTGACAATCTCTGTAATTGGCGGCTTGATCGGAGTTTGGCTAGGTTATCAATGGATGGATCTGGTGTTAGCTTTTCCTGTAGCCTTGTTGGTATTTTGGAGTGGCTGGTCAGTTTTAAAAGAGAATTTGCCTTGGCTTGTGGATCAAATGGCGATCACACCAGAAGCAATTCATGCGATCGCTACTTCTGTTCCAGGGGTAATTAACTGTCATGATATTGCTTCTCGCGGTGTTCTTGGTCGTCAGGTATTTATTGAAATGCATTTAATCGTAGATGCACCAGACGTAAAAACCGCCCACGATATTACCGAAGAAGTAGAAAGCCGATTAGAAGAAAGGTTCCGTCCAGTGAGGATTTTAATTCACGTTGAGCCACCAGCATATAAGTCTGAGCAAATTAGCTTTGAAACTGGATTGAAATAGTTGTGTTCACACAAGTGGAGTTAGGAATCAAATAGAGAGAAAAGAACGAAAAATTATTTTTAAAATAGTTGATTTTCCATTAAGTTGATTATCAATCAACTGACACTATTGATAATCAACTCAAAACCTTGGCTACTAAGACTTGTATCTTACCAAACAATGATTTTAGGACTAGTGTGTACACACATAGAGATGAGTTACTAGGTCTTACTGGCTATAACGTACATATTGACTGTTGTATAGTCTTCGAGTCCAGGAATTTTACTCAGAAAGCGAAACAACGGCATCAATTTGGAAGCTCCTTCAAGAGCATTTGTAGTCTCTCTAACAATCACAAATCCGCTTTGATCAAAGGCTTTCAGGAAGTCGCGGCGCTTGAGTTTATTGAGTCCAAGGTCATAGATCGAATGGCACTCTATTCCGGGATGGCACTTATTATAAGCTGCAACAACACGCTCATCGCCAATAATGAGATGCGCCCACGGTAGCCTGATGCGCTTTCCGATTGCGTGATATCCATGATCGCCAAAAGGACTGTAATAAAGTGGGCTAAAACCAGTTATCAGTAAGCCCCCTTGCCGTAGAACTCGTTTTATTGAAAGAAGAACTCGCTCTATGCCCATGATGTGTTCAAAAGTATCTTTGGAAATTACGATATCAACCTGGTCGTCAAGCGTCGTCAGGTTGTCAATATCCAAGTGATGAAACTCTATTCTGTCGGCAATCTCTGGGTAGCGTTCTGCGACGATATTGCGCGCAAATTCGATCCGGCTACTTATGAGGTCAAGACCGATTACCCGCCGCGCTCCAGAAATGGCTGCATCAATGCACAGTGCACCATGTCCACAGCCGATCTCAAGGACAACTTTACTGGAGAAGTCTGGACGACCGCCAAAGCGACTCCAGTACATACCGGATTTTGTGACTTGTGCCTCAAAGTATTCTAGGGAAAAGTCTTCATCTGGTACAGCAAAATTATCTTCAATAAATTTGTAGTTTGCAGAGGGATCTGTAAAAGTTTCTTGACTCATGGGTTCAACTGTCAAATGACAATACCGACTACATTTAGTTTATACATCACATCAGTAGCAATAGCAATAGATACTCTTATACTAGTAAGGAACAGTGAGCTTTCAGACAGGAGATAATGCTGAAGCCTTTGACTTAGAGTGTTTATGGAATAAGTATTATTGAAATTATTAAAGTGGTAATGTTTATTTGATTAATGTCATGCAAATTTGCGCTCAAAAATATTCTAATTCTGACTAAAGGCGAAAATTTTACTGACAACAAAATTTGTGTTTCAGTCTTGTTCGAGGCTGTAATCGCACTTTTGATTTTATTCAAGTAGCGATCGCTCATAAACAAAGGAAAATAAAACTCATTTGTAGAGTTTAGAATCTTTGTCAAACATAATATCGCTTCAAATCGAGCAGATTCAAAAAATGAGAGAGCGGAAAGTTAACAATTCAAAATTCAAAATTCAAAATCACGCTCTCTACGAAATTTGCCTTAATTCTTATAAGAAGCAACCAAATCAGCGACGATCGCAACTAGTTCTCCGGGATCGACTGGTTTAGGCACATGAGTCTGAAAGCCTGCTTCCAGCGCACGGCTACGATACTCGCTATCACCATAAGCAGTTAAAGCGATCGCAGGGAGTTTTTCCCAAATATCAGGCTTCAGCGCCCGGATCTTGCGAATAAGGGTGTAGCCATCTTCACCAGGCATAGCAATATCACAAATTAAGACATCTGGCTGCAACTCAGGTAGTACTTTCAATGCTACCGCCGCCGATGGAACTGCCATGACGGTGGCTCCATCAGCTTCTAAAACGGTAGTAATATAAAAGCGGCTATCGTCATCATCATCAACGACAAGGATGTTTAAGCCAGCAAGGGGGAGAGGAGGTTCCATAACATCTCCATAAATGTTTATCAAATGAAAGTTATTTCTAATGAGCTGCTGGTTTTTTGTCTTTTACCACACCTTCGTAATTTTACTGCGATCGCGCCTATTTTCCTAGACAATAATTCAATTTGTCTAACCACCATCTAAGTTGATGGTTAATTATTCGCTGGAATTTATAATTCTTGACTGGATAAAATTATATTTGTGTTTAAATTCATTTATATTTAGAAATTCACTTTCACAAATAATTGGTTTTACAAATTTATTTTGATAATCGCTGCCTATTTTATTACGAAAAACTTACAATTTTGCTGGGGATTTTCAATTTAGCAACTATGACATTTTTAACATCTAAAGTGTATAAATTAAATCAAGCTCTTGTAGGGCGGGCATCTTGATCGCCATAACTATTTAATTTAAATGTAGAGTAGCTTACCAAAGCTATAGTCAAAAAAATAGACAATGCCAAAACTCAAAACGAGTCAGCTCGGCATTGCCATTTAAAATATGTAAATCTAAATTACTGTAAATAACCTGAATAATTGGAAAGAGTGATGAGCTTTTAGTTAACTCAACTCAAAACTTAATTACTCCCATTCAATGGTTCCAGGTGGCTTAGAGGTGATGTCATAAACCACCCGATTCACGCCTTTTACTTCATTCACAATCCGCGTGGAAATCACTTCCAGGACATCGTAAGGGACTCTGGCCCAATCAGCAGTCATGCCATCTTCACTGGTAACAATTCGCAAGACGATGGGGTAAGCGTAAGTACGTTGATCACCCATAACGCCAACACTACGAATTGGCAGCAATACAGCAAATGCTTGCCAGAAATCATGATACATACCGCGTTGGTTAATTTCTTGCCGTACAATCAAATCGGCATCGCGCAAAATATTTAACCGCTCAGATGTAACTTCTCCCAAAATGCGAATTGCCAAACCAGGCCCAGGAAAAGGTTGTCGTTGGACAATTTCTTCTGGTAAACCAATGGAACGCCCAACTTTGCGGACTTCATCTTTAAATAGTTTCCGCAGTGGTTCCACTAATTTAAATCTCAAATCTTTAGGCAAACCGCCAACATTGTGATGACTCTTAATTTTTACCGCTACCCGTTCACCAGTTTGGGGATCAACGTTGGTGTCAGCAGATTCGATGACATCTGGATAAAGAGTCCCTTGAGCTAAATAGTCAAAATGACCAAGGCGTTTGGATGTTTCCTCAAATACATTGATGAATTCGTGTCCGATGCGGCGGCGTTTTTCTTCAGGATCTGTAACACCAGCAACCTTAGCTAAAAAGCGATCGCGCGCATTCACATACTCTACAGGAATGTGAAACTGCTCTTGGAACAGCTTTACCAATCGCTCTGGCTCATACTTTCGCATAAAGCCTTGATCGATAAACACACAAGTTAGTTGCTCGCCAATCGCTTTATACAGCAAGAATGCCAGGGTAGAAGAATCAACTCCCCCAGATAGCGCCAAGAGTACCCGCTTCTCGCCAACTCTGGTGCGAATTTCCCGAATTGCCTCTTCAACAAAAGCCGCAGTTGTCCAACTAGGTTCGCAATCGCAGATATGGTAGACAAAATTACGAATTAATGCTATACCACCAAGAGAATGTACTACCTCTGGATGGAATTGAACCCCGTAAAGTTTCCTTTCGTGGTCGGCAATGGCAGCACAGGGGGTATTTTCTGTATGTGCCAGCAATTCAAACCCTGATGGCATTTGGGTAACTGAGTCTCCGTGACTCATCCACATGGTAGTGCCATCTTCAACATTAGTAAGTAAATCTGTGGGATCGTCAATATATAATGATGCTTTGCCGTACTCACCTCGGTCAGCCTTTGCAACTTCACCACCAAGTTGGTTTACCATTAGCTGCATCCCATAGCAAACACCCAAGACGGGTATTCCCAAATTCCAGATTTCTGGGTCACAATGGGGAGCGTTGTCACCATAAACCGAACTCGGCCCACCAGAGAGGATGATTCCCTTGGGATTAAGTTGGCGCAATTGTTCAGAAGTAGTGCGATAGGATAAAACTTCAGAGTATACTTGAGTCTCGCGGATGCGACGGGCAATCAACTCAGAATATTGAGAGCCGAAGTCCAGAATTATAATCAATTGGCGATCAAGCCGCCCAACATTTTCCAATGTTTGGGGCGCTTGTTCTGTCGGTAGAGTCACCACTGTATTCATGATGGAAGTGTTATGTCTGTTAAGGATAGATGCTTTATGGTCTATGGTGATGCTATTATTCAGTCTGCTTAGGCTGATAATGGTATAGAAGCCCTAGACAAACGCGAGGTTATGTGCGTTGGTCTAGTCCCGGAGCTAGAGATGGTGTGAAAACGATAAACTTACCCTAGAGTGGTTACTTAAAAGATTATTTATTTGGATTGTTTACGATTATTCATAATAAATTAACATAATTTTCCCATCAACAAACCAGCAGTTTTACTCTTCACGATAATTTTGCGATCGCGAGCAAAGAGAATCGAGCCACAGACTGTAACCTCTGTGCCCCTTTCGCTATGGCTTTGAATGTATTCTTGGGAACGAACATCGATAGTTTCTGCGATCGCACTGTAAACTTGATTTACCCAATCACTGCCGGTTGCAGCATCTAGCGATTTTAGATATATTAGTGCTGCTTCGGCGGTAGTACTGTTAAACACAGCTTGGATATCTGGTGATTTTAAACCTGCGATCGCACAGTGCGCGGCCAAAATTTCTCGCCGTCCATCAGCCAAGTAGTGATGGGTGTGAAAAATCCCCCCCGCCAGCTTCATCAGCTTACCGTGATAGCCAAATAATAAAATTTCTTCCACGCCTAGCACATCAGCTTCTACTAACATTGGGCCGAGCCAGTTAGCAGTTTTGACCAATTGTTCGGGATTAATCCCTAGTTTACGCGCTAAATCTAGGCCATTCTCGCCGATACAGAATACTAAAGTTTCAAAACGACTAGCTTTATTTTGTAATTCCGCCCGAAAAACTGCAAGCTGATCTGGTGTACTCAAAGGTTGAGAAATGCCGGTTGTGCCTAAAAGCGAAAGTCCTTCCACCACACCAAAAGCAGAATTGGAAGTTCTCACAGCTAGCGATCGCCCTTCGGGTAGAATAATCGTCACCGTGATTTTTTCCTCTGGTGCTAGGATTCGTTGCAAGTTTTCTTTTAAAACCCTTTGAGCATAAGCATAAATAGCAGGTTTGTCATCGGCATTCATCTGTCTGCCAATCCCTTCCCCACCTTTAATAATTACAGTCTCCCCCTGTTCTCGCCATTCCACCAATGCCCAAATCGGTGTATCTTTAGTCAAATCGAGATTATCACCGGGATCGCTACGAGTAATTGCTAAAGCTGTATTTTCAGATAATCCTGCTACCTGTTCAATGGGGATTTCGGCGATTTGAGCCGGTTCAATCAAGTCTACTGAGGCTATGCTTAGGGGTTTGCGATCGCGTAGCCATTGTAAAGCTGCAATAGCAGCAGCACAGGCGAAGACGGGAAGTGTGTATCCAGAACGGGACATTTTTTAAATTTAAAAGTCAAAATAATTCTTCAAAAATAAAGACAGTTTCTGATGGCAATTTAGACCACAAATGTAGCTTACTTCCTTCAGGGTAGCATTCCCGCTCACCTCCCGAACTCAACAAAGAGACTCAATACGGTCAGCGTGCAACAGGCTTGTTAGACCGTGTTTACTTTGCTGAGTTCGACGCGACCGTTTTCAAATACTTGCACCATTAGCTGATAACCCTCCATTAGGGACATCCCAACGAGTGGTTCTGAATCAGCCTCATCGATCGGGATTATCAAAATATCTCCATCCCAAACTAAAACTGCTTCATAGACATTGAAAACGCATTCACTCCCATCTCCAAGAATGGCTCGTCCTCGCCTCTTCCATCTCAGATTCAACTGAGCAATCAAATCTGGAGGCAATGAAAGCCAACCGTTAAAGCCTGTGTCTACAATCGCATCTTGTGTGTAAATTTTGCCATCGGAACCACAAACTGAAAGTGAAATAATCGGTTCAAAATCCGCGTTAACGATTCCGGTGATCATACGGCTTTTTTCATACGTCCGCCGAATCGACGAACATGGCGAGAACCAATGCGGACAATCCAGATTTGAGCGTCTGGGTGACGAGCTTCGAGGCGATCGCAGGCGGCGATTTCACTTGCATCGACTTCAAAAGCTCCGGTTTCGATGTCGATCGCCACAATCTTGCCATGATTATCTGCTTCAACCTGTGAACGCACCTGAGATTCATAAATCTCATCGCCACGTCGAGCGAATTCTTCTTTGCCGTAGCGGGGTTGGCGAACTGTCATAGAAATAGCCTCGTGTTCACGCCTCTAATTTTTTTATTTTAGGCTGTCAACAATCTTATCAAACTGGGCGATCGCTCTATCACAGTCAGTCGTCTATAGTCCTACTCACTGAGCAAACTGTTAGCCTGCAATGGATACACATGGTGCAAGCTTCGCCAAGCCGGAAATGGTTGATCGTCAATCATTGCTTCTGGCTTTGGGAGATAATCAGCGAAGCAATCCTCTAGTCCAAACTCCTTTGCTGAAGCACGAGCATAATCACTGCCTCCACTGCTCCAGCAGTACAGTACTGCTCCTTGCGCCTTTAACTGTCGAACTACTTCAATGACACTGGGTATTGGAATTCGTTTCGTTCCAACCGATCGAACAAGAGTGTCATCGACATCAACAAAAATGACCACAGTTGAGTTTTCCGTGCTAAAGCTTGATTCTACTTAAGTGTACTGAATCAGGATACAAATCTACAATCCGTGAAATAATTCGATCAGACAAATTTTCGTATAGAAGCAGTTTCACAGAGATACCACAAATAACTTCTTCTCACGATCAGCAGCAAAAGCTAAACACGCTTTGATATCTTCGGAAGTTAACTCAGAAAAATCCTCTAGGATTTCTGCTTCAGTCATTCCACCAGCAAGATACTCCAAAATATCATAAACAGTTATTCGCATTCCCCGGATACAGGGTTTACCACTGCGTTTTCCAGGTTCAATTGTAATAATGTCGTGGTAATTCATAAATTAGTCAAGATATTTGTTTAATCTATGAGCGTTGTTTTCGTCAGTCTACCAACTAACTTAAGACAAAATTTTAGTTAGACTCCCACTTCTGATAATAAAGCTTCCATAGTTTCCCAAGAAATTCCTTGTTGAATATAACGGGGTGCTTCAGGATTATAAGGACTGGCTACCCTGTCAATATTGAGAATGTTTGCCCCTTCTGGCAAAACTGGTACATCTGCATCAAATGCTGTGGGGCGCATCAAAGAGCTGGAAAAGCCTTTGAAAATAGCAATTGTATCTTCCTCATCGGCAATTTCCACTATTACAATCAAGACTTCTTTGGGGCGTTTAGCGGTGTATTGTTCTAGTCGCTTACCAATGGAATTCATTTTTTTACATTAGGGGGATGTGACGTAGCGACAGTTATTGTGGTGTAGCTGAACGTCCCTGCTTGCCCAGCTTAATCAGAACAAAATAGCTTAAGTAAACCACATAAATTACTAAACTAGTTATACCAAGAAAACCTAAAAACTCAGCTTTGCTATTAGCATGAAAATATTCTTTGAATAATAACGGAATCTCAAACCAGACGCGACAATAAGCAGTCTTCATCACACTGGCAGAAAAAGCACAACCTAAAAATGGAATCAACGCTAGTGTACCCAAAATGCAATAAACAGTTGTAGCCCAGCGCCAAGAGGTAAAAATAAATTTTAAAACTCCACTGGTTTGATACTCAATTTCATCATTGATATCTACCCAGAACCACAGTGAAATTGGGATTAAAATCTGAGCCATCAATCCAGAGATAAAGCTAACTGGATACTGAGCAATCATTAAGTAAATCGTGATTGCCACCAAGCTTGATACTTTCCAGTATATAGTCAACAAGCGTTGTATAGCTTCTGCTTTTTGCACAAATGCCCAAATTAAAAGAATTAGCGGAATAATTACCAAGAATAATACTGCCAGTCGGTAATCAATCCAGACGAAAGGGCGAAACCAAACGTTATAGTCCATAGTTTTCTCAAACAATAAATAAAACAATTTAAACTAAGAGCAAGTATCCATAACTGACAAACTTGTAAGCTATTAGCTAGCTAGTAGTCTATCTATATTACAAACAGTTTAATCAAAGCACAAAATCTAGCCTCAAGACTGCGCTCTAATTTCTTTATGCAAGCAAGTGGCTACCCAACTTATACCATTTCACGCAGTTTCTACTATAAACACGTTTGTAGGGGCATACAGATGTACGCCCCTACAACCAATTCGTGCCTTGTAAAGATTTTTGGAAAAATTTTTAAATGGTAAGTTGTTTAATTTACTTTCCTAAATCTCTCAATTTGGCAAAAAAAAGCAACTCAAAGATCCTCAAGTTAGATTTTGCGCTTACCTGTAGTAGCGTCAAGGAGGCTGTTAAAAACCCACATAGCAGCTATACACTTGATACTCACGGACAAAAGCCCAATTTTTTTGGGTGTAAAGGTTTCCTTTTAAGATAAAAATTCTCAAAATTTAACCTTCATACATCCGTAACTCCAGATATTTCATCAATTTTTCCCCGTTGGAGAAAATAATGAAAGAGGGAGAGTACGGTTTTAACCGGAAGTAGCGTAAAAGTGCGGAATCTCAGTAAGTAAATCCTGGTTGCTTGGTGACAAACGAACAGAAAATTCACTTGTTTAAAGTTCTAGTCGTCATAAACCCGGCATTCAATTGCATCTGGGTTGTCATCACAATACTGTTCTAGAGAATTTTTTGGCTTGCTTTGGCGTTTGTGGGAAGCTTCAGCTTGTAATTCTTCTACTGCATCCCAAGCAGCAGCACATTCTGGTGAACCGCTACCGTTAATGTCACAGACAGTACGCGCTTGTTCTACTTCTTCTTGAATTTTCTCCTGGATGTCGCTTGTTGCTGTTTCTTGGATGTTGGTCATTGCTTTAGTCTCGTTGTGTGTTGTTAATACTAGTATAGAAAAACTTCAGAAATGGCAGATTTTAGCTTGATTACTAACCATTCTAACTATTCAGTTCATAAGTTAGTACTTTAGCCTATTGATTTATAACCAATATAGTAAACTGCCGTATCTATAAGGCATTCATCTTTATGTTTTAAGATTTTGTGGGATTAGTACCATAGATAAACAATCATACAATATATTTAGATGCGTCTATTCGGGAATGACAACCCCAGCGTCTTGGATGGAGGAGACAAAAGGCTGGCACTAATTCTTGTAGGATGCAATTTTTCCCAAAATAAAAATAAATCAAAATCTACTAGCACAAAAAGAGAAAGAAGCTCAAAACTCATGGCAGACCAAATGCAGTGGGCAAATGCCCTATCAACCCGTCATTCTTTAGAAGCCGCCGTTACAGATGTGGTGGAACGAGCTGTTTCATCGTTAACAGCACCTGCGGATCTAGGACTGGTATTCATTTCGTCTGCTTTTGCGAGTGAGTATTCCCGATTATTACCCTTGTTAGCCGAGAAACTTTCTGTACCAGTGCTAATTGGCTGTAGCGGTGGAGGTGTGATTGGGACGACAGTTAACGGAGAAACCCAAGAACTCGAAGCAGAACCAGCTATTAGCTTGACTTTAGCACATCTTCCAGGGGTGAAGGTTCAAGTTTTTCATGTTGTTGCTGAAGAATTACCTGACTTAGATAGTTCTCCAGATGCTTGGGTTGATTTGATTGGTGTGCCAGCATCACCAACACCCCAGTTTATTTTGCTGTCTAGTTCCTTTGCCTCTGGAATCAACGATTTGTTGCAGGGGTTGGATTTTGCTTATCCAGGATCGGTGATCGTGGGAGGACAGGCTAGTGGTGGAGGTATGGGTGGTCGTGTTGCCCTATTTTGTAATGAGACTGACGGCGAAGAATGTCAAAGTCTGTATCGTGAGGGCACTGTTGGGATAGCTTTGACTGGCAATATTGTTTTGGAAACGATTGTAGCCCAAGGATGCCGACCGATTGGCAAACCGTTGCAAGTGACAAAAGCCGATCGCAACATCATCTTAGAGTTAGATGAGCAAGTGCCGCTAGTGGTGTTGCGAGATTTGATTGCTAGTCTTAGCGAACACGAACGAACTTTAGCACAGCACTCTTTGTTTGTTGGTGTGGCGATGGATGAGTTTAAGCTGGCTTTGCAGCAGGGAGACTTTTTAATTCGTGGTATTCTTGGGGTCGATCCAACAGCTGGAGCGATCGCAATTGGCGATCGCGTCCGTCCTGGTCAAAGGCTGCAATTCCACCTCCGCGATGCCCAAGCCTCTGCTGAAGACCTAGAATTACTCCTCCAAAGTTATCAAACCCAACGAGAATCTGAACCCTCTGCTGTCGCTGCCTTAATGTTTGCCTGTCTGGGACGAGGCGAAGGACTCTATGGTAAACCCAATTTCGATTCTGAACTATTTCGCCGTTACCTCAGCGATATTCCTGTAGGTGGCTTTTTCTGTGGTGGTGAAATTGGCCCTGTTGGTGGCAGAACCTTCTTACACGCTTACACTTCCGCATTTGGAATTTGTCGCCAGAATCAGTTATGAATTATGAATTAGACTGTTGACTATACAGCAATCTTATCTAATTCGTAAAAATTTGCCGTGTCTAGATACCCGACTTCTTTAAGGATGCTGTTGGCGAATAGGGGGTCTTACCCCCTAATAAGGTTAGGAACAGCTAGTAAGAAGATAAAACTAATGGAGTTCT
>NZ_JBALEQ010000096.1:0-123959 GCF_036917775.1 Nostoc sp. | reverse complement strand
GTTTGAAGATGTCGCTACAGACTCAACCTATATTCAGATGGAAACCACAGAGAATACTGTGGATGAACTATCTCTTACAGAAACTTTAGATTCAGCCCAATCACAACCAGATGATTTGTTCGGCTCTTTCGATGAAAATTCACAACTGCTATTTGAAGATGTCGGTACAGACTCAACATATATTCAGATGGAAACCACAGAGAATACTGTGGATGAACTATCTCTTGCAGAAACTTCTTTAGATATTAGTTTTGGTGAAACTTCAGATTCAGCCCAAACAAACTTAGAAAATTTAGGCACGGAAGAGAACAATAACTTAGAAACTGCTTTTGAATTACCAGAAAACCCGAATTTGGAAGAAGACATACATCTGGGTTTTGCAAATGCTTTATTAGAAGTAAGAAACGAGGAACAATTAGAAGAAAACGCTGCAACAATTGATTCGCAAGATATCAATGATTTCACACAAACGATTATTCAAGAAGATGTAGAAACCGATTTATATGATTTAGGAGAGATATCTGAATCTGTAACAGTGTCCGAGGACGAAAATACTATTCTTGCCTCAACTGAAGAATTGGTAACTACAGAAACCGTTGAAGTAGATGCTCCAGAAGATGATTTTGCAGACTTGGAAGCATTACTAGGAGAGGAAGTAGCATTTAACCCCAAAGCTACCTCAATACCAGAAGTAGATTTTGCAGCCCTGGAAGAACTGCTCGGTACAGATAACGACAGCAATGTCCACGACGGCTTACGCCAACGCCAACCCTTCAATACTCAACCAGTCTTGGCGAAAAATGACGTTCCACCACCAGCTATAGATGAATTTGGTGATTTGGAAAAGTTGTTGGCAGAAGCAGATCAAACAATATCCCATTCACCAACAGCAAAATCGAACACCAGCAAACCTCCCCGTCCCTCTACTCGTCGGGCTGCAAGATTTGAAGAAACGATGAAGGTTCCAGTTAAGCAACTGGACGATATGAGTAATTTAGTCGGGGAGTTGGTGGTAAATCGCAATACCTTAGAGCAAGATCATGAACGGCTACGGCAGTCATTAGATAATTTGCTGATTCAGGTACAACAACTATCGGATGTGGGCGCAAGGATGCAAGAGTTGTACGAGCGATCGCTTTTAGAAGCCTCTCTATTAGCTGGACGCAAAAAGAAAGACTCTGGCTTACAAGCGCCTGATTCCAATGCTGATAGGGGTTTTAGTGAGTTAGAAATGGATCGTTTTACTCCCTTCCATACACTCTCACAACAGATGATCGAACGCATTGTGCGAGTCCGTGAGTCGGCAAGTGATATTGATTTTGTCACCGAAGAAACTGAGCGAGTCGCAAGGCAGTTCCGCCAAGTAACCACCCAGCTACAAGAGGGATTAACAAGAGCGCGAATGGTTCCTTTTGCCCAAACTATCGATCGCTGGCGGCGAGGAGTGCGCGACAACGCCATCAAGTGTGGCAAACAAGTAGAGTTGGTAATCGAAGGTGGCGATACCTTAATTGACAAGATGATTTTGGATCATCTGACCGATCCATTAACTCACATGCTGAATAATGCGATCGCTCACGGTATTGAAACGCCAGAAGAACGACAGGCTGCTGGTAAACCACCTGTGGGAATCATTACTATCCGTGCCTTCTACCAAGGCAACCAAACGATCATTTCTGTAGGTGATGATGGCGCAGGTATCGACTCTGCCAAGGTTAAGGCTAAAGCGGTGAAGATTGGCATGATTACAGAAGCGCAAGCAAAAGCCATGTCTCGCCTGGAAGTCTACGATCTGCTATTCCAGTCTGGTTTTACAATCAAAGACCAAGCAGATGAAATTTCCGGTCGTGGTGTCGGTATGGACGTAGTGCGTTCTGAAATTAGCGAAATTCGGGGGACAGTGAACACCGATTCTGCGATCGGCAAGGGAACCACCTTCACGATTCGTCTACCACTGACTTTGAGTATTTGTAAAGCTCTCTGCTGCGTCTCCGATCGCTCCAGGATCGCCTTCCCGATGGATGGTGTAGAAGATACGCTGGATATTCCCGTCAAAAATATTCAGCACGATGCCAATGGACAATCATTTATTTCCTGGCGCGATACGGTGCTGCCATTCCGACCCCTGAAGGAGCTTTTAACCTTCAATCGCCAAATCAGTCGCGGTAATGTCTATGGTGGTACGCGAGATGATGATATGGTTTCTGTGGTTGTGGTGCGATCGGCAAATACCTTGATTGCTCTACAGATTGACCTGGTGTTAAGTGAACAAGAAATTGTAATTAAGCAATTTGAAGGCCCAGCGCCTAAACCCATTGGTGTAGCTGGTGCTACGGTCTTGGGTGATGGTCGGATTATGCCTATTGCTGATGTGCTGGAAATAATTGACATCTTCCAGGGACGGATTTCTACACAAATGGGTGGCAATTCTTGGCAACAGAAAGGGGCTCCCATAGACACCTCTCCTGCGAAGATTGACCCAACAGTGCTGATCGTCGATGATTCGATTACAGTCCGAGAATTGCTATCCCTGACATTTAACAAAGCCGGTTATCGCGTAGAACAGGCGCGTGATGGACAGGAAGCTTGGGATAAACTCCGCTCCGGTCTGCCTTGCGATATCGTATTTTGCGATATCGAAATGCCCCGTTGCGATGGTCTGGAATTACTCTCTCGCATTCAGAAAGACTCCAACCTCAATCACCTACCCATCGCTATGCTCACCTCGCGGGGTGCAGACAAACACAGACAAATTGCAGCTCAACTCGGTGCTAGTGGCTACTTTACTAAGCCCTATCTCGAAGAAGCTCTCCTTGAAGCTGCGGCGCGGATGTTAAAAGGGGAAAAACTTGTTAGCACTACAAGCAATGTTTAGTTAGCAATGAAAAACTCCATCCTCTTATGGGTGGAGTTTTGAGGTATCGGGAAGAGTTAACAATACCCCTGCGACTTTCAATAAAAAATAATTTCTCAGTTTGAATAAATAATCGAAATACACTATACATACATTTTTTATGGCAAAACCAAACTAAGATAATTATCTTTCCAAATTTATCTGCTTTGGTTCGTACTACTTTTTGAGGATAATCCCAAAATGGCTGAAAATATTGCCTAAATGGCAACATTGCTCTGCTGAGTTTAGATACTGTCAGTGTTAAGTTGATCCATTCTGGATTCTACACTCAGACTTAATCTTTCGGTTACGTGAAGGTTGTATAAAGTACTGTACTTAATCTGCTTTTAGTACTGAATCTCAAATTTGCACTGTCATCTGCTCAACTTTATATATACGGAAGGAGGAAATTTGGTATACGTAATCATTGGTTTATACCAAAATCTACGTTAGAAAGAGAACAGATTAAACATCTAGGCAAGAGACACTATAACGATGCAAAACTACGTTATAGACTTAAATGACACTGAAATTGGCTGCACATCATCAGTAAAAACTAAATATGAAGCTTTTCTGTACTTGACTAGTGCTAGATTTAAGTTACTCTTAAAGCGGAATGCTTCATGTAAGAATCTACCCTGACAGAAGTGTATAAAGATATAGTTAAATTTAGCAATTCTGTCCGAGATTTTTAATTTGCAAACTGAATAGTTTGATACGGCGCTCAAAACCCTGATCTACTACCCTAAACAAGGTAGTCAATTAACGACTCAATATTATCTGTCTGGTAATTGTAGTGAATAGTTTACAATACCAGTGGATGAGAAAATCTAAAGAAAATATAAAAGAAACTCAAATGACTGTGGTGTCTGGAGGACAAAAGTGTTTCTGAGACTAGCACATCAACATCGACAATTCGTCCAAGACTTGGTAATGAACCTGCAAGCCTTGGCGGTCGTATTAGAGCGGCGCGGGTATCCTGCTTCTTGTTATACCTGTGGCGACCAAATGAATAGTGCCTCGTTTATGGTTAGCTTGGGTGATAACCACCTGATTCGGTTTTTGGTGTCCGATTACGGGATTACTTGGACGGAAATGCGGGATGACCGCGAATTAATGAAGCTAGAAGGCGCAGAGGCAATTAGCCAACTGGACGAACTGGCTGATCTTATCAAGCAATCTATGCAAACTGATACAGACTCTAAAATTCTTGCCAAGAAATATTAAGGTTCCAAAGGTCGATCGCAAATTAGAAATCGATTATCGGTAATTGGTAATGGTGGCTTAGTTAGCGATCGCTCTTAGTCTGTTCTCCATTACCATCAAGTGATTGGCTCGTAGCCTATCGCCTATTTTTTTCTATCTGCTAAAACCTCACTAGCCTGATTTTGAGCTTTTAACTGAAAGTTAAAACGCACTGTTAATCAGAATCAGCATAATAATTAGTAATTACTAATTCATGATTCCTAACTAAAAAATAGGTTAAGAAAAATTGCAACTATCAAGCAATCTGCATAATTATGCTTGGGTTAAAACCTATTTACATAAAGAAATTATGAATTATAAGTCCTGAATTATAAATTTTTAATGAATTTTCTCGTTGGCAATCAGCCACAAAGTTGAACAAAGCATCTTTTGACAGAGATGGGAAACGATCAACACCTAAAGTCCATTGCCAATTAAAATAAAGGATGCCCAGTAGTACGGGTGACTAAAATTACTAACTGCTGCCACGGGTATATTGTGGCTTCTTACTTTCCAGTCTCCAGTAATTAATGAGACTTGAGCTTGTCGTAAGGTTTCAGCTTTAGTCAACTTATCGGTGGTGAGTATCCCATAAAAAGCACTCATAAGTGCCTGTGTCCCACCATCATCTACAGACCACAGCGAAGCGATCGCGGCTCTTGCGCCGGTTTGTTGCATCTGATAGCCAAAGCCCAAAATTTCTTCACCGTTACCTAACTTACCTCCTAAGCCGGTTTCACAGGCGCTCAACACTACCAAATCGACATGGGGGAGTGACCAAGTGGCGACATTTCTCAAGTTAACGCGATCGCCATTTCCGAATAAAATAAACGAATCTTCTGGTTTACCAACCACAAAGGCTGCATGAGTCGCTAAATGGACAATTGTATAATCATCCATTTGGGGTACAGCGACTTTGGGGCTAAAAGCATCATCTAAAAGCTTCGTAGTTTCAGGAACCGTAGCAGCTAGGTTTTCCACTTCTTGCGTTGCAAAGGGCAAACCAGCAAAAGCAACCTGTCGATTCCCAACTTTAATTTGATAATTACCTTTAGTAAAAGCACCAGCTAAAACCCGCAAAGTAGATTCTTGTGGGGTATTTAAGTTAGTCAGACTGGCAGATGTAATGTGATTGACACCCAAACGCTGCACTAGCCATTGTTTGCCATCATATAAAGCAGTTAAAGGAATATAGCGTAACTGCTCATCTGGAGCGTAAATCAGAGTTTGTGTACTTGATTGCTTCAGGTCTTTTTCTATAGGTTTAATTAGCCAGTCATACAATTGGCGTGCAGGTACTTTGATATTTCGGCTGGGATTGATTAAAGCTTGGCGGAAAGTAGCAATTGTTTGATGGAGATTTTCGCGTTTTACAGCAACGGTGCGATGAATCGGTGGGGATTCAGGAATGACTAATACCAATTCCAAGCTATCTTTTAAAATCAGTGGATAGAGGATTGCAGATTTTTGAGGCAATCTCGCCAAATTATCCCGAAGTTCGTTGAGATTCTCCAAATCCAAATTTTGCCGCCTAGCTGTACGGCTAATTTGATCTATCTGTGCTTTCACTGAAGGACTATTGATAAATTCGTTAAATTTATCCAAAAGTTGCTGTTGATTTAAGACTAATTGCTCAATGCGTTGTTTCTGTTCGAGCGATCGCTCCGTGGGAGAAATTTTCCGTAGTGTTGTCAGTTCTTTACCCAACACAACAGCACTATCCAAGGTTTGATCCAATTTTTGCTTAATTGGTTTTTCTGTAGCCGCTATATTAATACCTTTGACAGTACGTTTATTACCTGGCACAGTCTGGAGATATTCTTCTAGTTCTTCAACTTTGAGTAAATCCATTGTCCTTTGTGCTTCAGCAACACGTTCTTGTTTGAGCAATTGTTCACCCAAAATCCGATATGTCTGGCTAACAGTTATGCTGTAAGCATTTGGTTGTGGCACACTCAATGTTGATGGATTCAAGCGAGCTTTTTCACGGTTAATTAAGCAATGCTTGTAGAAAAAAATTGCTAATTCTGGTTGATTTTGGATATCAAATAAGTAACCTATGTTACTGTAGGTTTTGCCAAGTCGAACAAGATCCCCAAGTTCTCTATTTATTAATAGGGCTTGCTGATAAGATTGAAGTGCTTCAGGATACTTTCTTTGACTTTGGTAGATTCTGCCGATGTTATTGAATGTTACCGCTTCCCAAGAGCGCTCTCCACGTTCTCTAGTAATGGCTAGTGCTTGCTGTAATCTCTGCAACGCTTCTTCCGATTGACCTTGCCAAGATTCTTTGATAGCTTCTTCATTGAGCCTTTCAATTTCTAAAAGCTGATTATTCTGGGGTAAAGCTTGAGCTTTTTCTCCAAAGTTGTATCTCAACCTTGTATTTGTAATTACCTGGTTATTATCTGGGTATGCCATCCCAAAACCGAGTAAACTAAGTATAGTTAAAGTAACAAGACTAACATACCGGAGATTAGGCTGCATAACAAAACACTCCTATACTCGGAAGTGTAAATATTAAATCAATTAAGTTATGGAACGCAATGAATTTTTATGCTATTCCATATTTGGAAAATTTATAGGTGCTTAGAAAAGTGAAAATGTCACAAGAAAAACCCAGCCAACCAAAATTACCACCCACCACCGCCCTTGACAATCCATCAAGTCATGAATTTGGGAATTGGTTTGAATATCCTCTAAGAGTGCAACCCCACCACACTGACTATTCTGGTGTTGTCTGGCACGGTTCTTATGTAGCTTGGATGGAAGAAGCGCGGATTGAATGCTTGCGATCTATAGGGATTGAATTTGCTGATTTAGTTGCGATAGGTTGTGATTTGCCAGTTGTAGAACTGTCGTTGCGTTATCATCGTTCAATTCAATTGGGTATGGCAGTGGTAGTAAAAACGCGCATGGCTGAGGTAACAGGTGTCCGAATTAATTGGGATTATGCCATTGTCTCAACTGATGGACAACAATTATACGTTACTGCCAAGGTGACTTTAGTAGCTTTAGATCGCGAAAGAGGCAAGATTATGCGTCAGTTACCGCCAAGTTTTAAGGATGCGTTAGCCAAGATTTCAGCATTAAATAATGATTGAGCAGTACGCTGTGTCAGAGTTTAACTATCCTTAATAAGTTGCTAAAGTAGGGGCAATTCATGAATTGCCCCTACTTGTCTAGTTAATTTTGTGCTAAATAGAATTAATCTTCCTTTTTACTTGCCACTTTGGATATTTGATAAACTTTGAGTAAACTGCATGATGTGATGCCAAATATCTTGTGGAGTAATGCCAAAACTAATGTTTAATAAAATCAGAATTGCGGCAATAGTTAATGCGTTCTTCAGAGTGGCTTTCAACAACTTCCACAATATTACGAAGACAATCCAAGCTACAATTAACGTAGCAATCATAATATATAAATTCCTTAACAATAGCCCTTACCTGAGAGGATATTTATTCAGAAAGGGTAATTTTATCTGAACTAAAAATTACTAGTGCTAAAGCTATTAGACCTAATTTGGAATAGCTACTCAAGCCAAATTTTTTTGTCAACTGTACCAATGTCATATTATCTGAAAATGAGACAATAATTCAGATAAGAGGCAACTTATTTGGCAATTTGGCAGAATTACTGGAAAGACTTTTTTAAAGCTTATGTATCAATAATCACAACATACAAGAGTTACATTAGGACTCCGATTTGATTTTTGAAAACATCCTGAGACTTAAAAGACTGTTTTATCAGGGTTTCATTTGAAATTTTGTTCAAAAATCAGACAGGAGTCCTAATAGTTGCTAAAAAAATCTATTCGGCAACTAGTAAGATAATTACTGTATCAACTCGAAGGAGTCAAAAAACTTTCTGACATCACTGACTTGAGGATTTTTATCGCTTCCAACGGAGAGTATATACAACCGTTGATTAACAATAAAAACTCTACCCGTCATAAAAATTCCTTCTTTTTCATCTCACAGCTTCATTTCTATGCCGGGATATGCACCTAGAGTAATATTTTCCTGACTTAGTAATTTTTTCCCATCCTTTAACATTGCTTGTAGAGCAGAATCCAATAATTCACTTGAAGGAATCTGAGTCACATCATTGTTAAAGTCAGCATAGCTAACCATAAACACATTTGTTTCATTAGTACTCAGATACATTTTTGTAGACTCAACACCGTCAGGCTTTTCACTTTTCTCTGGTGTCACGTCTGAAATTTCCTCACCGGGCATGAGAATAGAGGATTTACCTTCATCTGGAGAGAATTTTTTCCATTCTGGTGCTGGTGCGATACCTTGGGTGTTGCACGCATCGCAGTTCGCGCTTGATGTCGGTAATTGAGTTAGATTTAGATTCTGGCTATTTCTTGCATCAACTTTGGGACTATTGAATGTTGCTGCTGATACCAAAACCAAAGCTGCTAGAAGTAATTTGTTGGACTTGATGATTGTTTGTAACATTGAATTGCCTGTTGAACTCGACAATTCCATCATCTACAATTGATACTTGAGTACAAACTGGCGTTGTAATTGAGTTAATTTAGTTAAATAGTCTTTTTAATGACTGCGAAAATATTGACGGTATAACTTGCATCTCGGCGTTACTTCATCACCTTGTAACTTTACTAGCCCTAGACTATATAATTTAAATCTAATAACATTGGGCAAATGTACTGGACTATTGCTAGAAGCAACCTGTTGCATTGCATCCCATAATTCTGGTTGTTGCTGCAAAATAGATTATAGGCGTTGCAGATGTTTACTATAAATGCCTTCTGCTGTGGCTGCGGTTTGCAAAAATTCGGCTAAATTGATTTCTTGCCGAGCAATTTGATACAGAGCTAAACGCACTAAAAATGGATGCCCTCCCACCAATCCTGTCAACTTTTCTACCTCTATATCGCTCCAATTGAGTTGATGCCGTTGGGCTAAATCTTTTACTTGCTCGTGGCGAAATTCTAGCAATTCCACTGCCAAGCCAAAGTTAAATGGTGATTGGTTGATATCTACTGGTACATAAGCTTCGGTGGAATATACTAATACCAATCGAAGTTTTTTCCAGATATCTCGACGTTTGGCTTCTTCGTGTAAAGCGCGTAATAATCCAAAAAAATCTCTGTAGATTTTGGGATATTCAAATAATCTATCGACTGTTTCTAAGCCTAAAACTAACGGTTAGTCGATTTCTGGAAATAAATAGCGCTCAAAGTAATTTTTACAAGTTTTCATATAGCCAAAGCGCTGTCCCGATTTCCAATGTTCATCGAGTTGTTGCAGCAATTTTTCGAGTAATTCTCGATTATTTCCCGCAACTGCTTCGGTGACGGTATCGCAAAACCAGTCCATAAATTTATTTAAGTCCGAGAAAAACTCCTCTTCTGCTAGCTGAAAATCGATAGCTACTGTTATATTTCCTTGATTTTCTGATTGATGCAGAATCCGCGCTAGGAGAGAAGATTTACCCATCTGCTGCGGTGCTTTGATGCGAATTAGGAAACCTGGTTTTTTGATTTCTTTGTAACAACGCTGTTCGATGGGAGGACGTTCTACATAAATAGTAACAAATTAAAAACCAGAGATGGTGCAGCCAACAGAACTCGAAATGATATTAACTGGATGAGTTTTAGTCCTGATGGCAAGCTGCTTGCAGCTGCGTGTAATGATGGAATGATACGTTTATTTGTAGTTGATAACCTAGAAAAAATGTTAGAGCGAGGTTGTAGCTGGTTGGATGATTACCTTGCTAGTCGTCCTGAGAAGGGAAAAGAAATTTGCCCTGATAATAAATAGCCACACTACACATTTGTGATATTGAGGAAGTGCGATCGCATTTGTTGGGTTTGTGGATGGCGATCGCCTTTTAGTTTTTTGGAAAGTGCGTTAGCGCAGCTTAACGAAGTTATCGCATTTGTTGGGTTTACGGGAGAGAGTGCGTTAGCGCAGCTTAACGTTCGCGCAGCGTCTCGTAGAGAAGTTATCGCCTAAAACAGAGTTTTGCTTACCGCCACAACCACTCATGCAAGGATATAACATCTGAAATACTAACAATTAATCTGGGATTTTTGGCTTTTAAGCAGAGAAAATAAATGAGAAGTTGGCAGTGAGGAGTAATGCCGAAAAAAGTAAGAGAGTTGAAAGCAATGGTGTCAAAAGTTGGCTATATTCTTCAACCAGGAAGAGGTAAAGGAAGTCATACATATTGGAAGCATCCGTTGTTACCCGAAGAACCCCTGACCATACCAGGTAAAGACGGCGATGATGCTCCGTTATATTTAGAAAAAAACATCCAACGGGTGCTGAAAAAACTGCAAGAAATGGAAAACACGGAAAACGAAGCAAAACAGGAGCCAGAAGAATGAACTATCACTACAGCATGGTAATTCAATGGTCGGAGGAAGATAGACTTTTTTTAGTACACTTACCTGAGTTCCCCTGGCAACAATTTCATACGCATGGTAGGACTTATGAAGAAGCAGCAAAAAATGGTCAGGAAGTAATTGAGACTTTTGTGGAAATGTTGAAAGAAGAAAACAAACCACTACCAGAACCGAGAATGCTTCCTAAAAAACCGTTGCAAGTTGCGTAAGTTAAGTGGGGGCTACGCATTTATTGTAGTTGGGGAAGTGCGTTAGCGCAGCTTAACGTCCGCGTAGCGTCTCGTTGGTGTAGCCTCTCGCAGAGAAGAGAAGTTATCGCATTTTGGTTTTGAGGAGTGCGATGTCTGACGACAAGCCTTACGGCTACGCATTTGTGATGTTGGGGAAGTGCGATCGCATTTTAGTATTTTGGGAGGGAGTGCGATGTCTAACGACAAGCCTTACGGCTACGCATTTATTGTTGATGAGATGAAGTGCGATCGCTAAGTTTCAGCCTATTTTCTCCAATAGTGCTTCATTGATAACCGTTTGATAGCCTACCCCTCGCTTTTCTGCCTCTTCTTTCGCCCAGGCTATGATTTTAGGATGAAATCTGATAGAAATCGGCTCATACTTTTCCTCTTCATCCTTAGCCGGTCGTCCACGCTTTCTCGGTATAATCCCAAACTGATCTGCGATCGCATCTCTGAATATTTGGTTTTCTTCTGGTGTAACTCGTCTTGCTCTCTCAAAAGGAAACTCAGATTCCTGACTCATATTGTTGACACTCCTTTTTTGTAGCTCTTCTTGCACTAATTATCCTTATTCGCTCACCTCGCATGGTAAAAACAACTACAACAATTGACCCATCTTCTATTTCACCAATCGCCCATTCTCTTTCTTCTCGCTGAGAATGAATAGAGTCTTCCGTAAACAGAAGATAGGGGTCGGCAAAAACTGTTACAGCTTCCTCGAATTGAATACCGTGTTTCAAAAAATTTGATTCGGCTTTGTTGTCGTCCCACTCAAAGTGAATTTATAGTATATACCAAAAATATTTGCCTTTGGTATCCTACACCGACTTGGGCTTTGGGATGGAGTGTGATGTCTGACGACAAGCCTTACGGCTACGCATTTTGATATTTGGAAGTGTTATATTTGACAGTTAGCCTTCAGTATTAGGCTGAAGGCTAAATAAGAATTGGTCAAAAGCCAGAGAATCTGCCTTTTGGATATCTGAGTGAAGGTTTTTATCGCAGAGAAATTATCCGCGAGTGAGTTTCTAATTTTTCAGTCGCTGTTAAAACTTCTTGTCTTGCCCATTTATCTGCTGCCAAAATGTCATCTAAAGAAGGATTTGCCCGGTTATCATTTTGATGGCGATCGCACACCCATTCGATACACCGGGGAATATCTAAAAAGCGAATTTTTTCATCTAAAAATAAAGCTACAGCTTGCTCATTTGCAGCGTTTAACACAGCTGGCATTGAACCAGCAGCTTTACCCACAGCATAAGCCAACTGCATACAAGGATACTTTTGGTGATCTGGTTCGCGGAAGGTTAAATTTCCAGCTTTGACTAAATCTAGTCGTTCCCAATCTGTATAGATGCGATCGGGCCAAGATAAAGCATACAGTAAAGGTAAGCGCATATCCGGCCAACCGAGTTGGGCTAAAACGGAAGTATCTTGCAGTTCAATCAGCGAGTGAATAATGCTCTGGGGATGAATGACAATTTCGATATTGTCATAATCCAACCCAAACAGGAAGTGAGCCTCAATTACTTCCAGTCCTTTATTCATCAAAGTAGCAGAGTCTACTGTGATTTTCCGCCCCATCGACCAATTAGGATGCTTGAGAGCGTCAGCAACGGTTACATCTGCTAACCTTTCTACATCCCAGTCTCGGAAAGCTCCACCAGATGCAGTGAGCAAGATTTTCCGCAAGCCATCCTTGGGAACACCTTGGAGGCATTGAAAAATTGCGGAATGTTCGGAATCGGCCGGGAGTAATTTTACACCATGTTTTTCGACTAGGGGTAGAACCACAGGGGCCCCAGCAATCAGAGTTTCTTTATTTGCTAAGGCAATATCTTTACCAGCTTCAATAGCTGCGATCGTGGGTAGCAAACCAGCACAACCAACGATCCCAGTGACAACAGTTTGAGCATCGCCATAGCGAGCTACTTCTATCACTCCAGCCTCGCCTGCCAGTAGAATCGGTTGGGGATCGAGGTCAATAATAGCTTCTTTGAGCGCTGGTAATTTATCTTCTGAGCAAATTGCTGCTATTTTCGGTCGAAACTGCCGAATTTGAGCAGCCAACATCTCTACATTATTCCCAGCTGCCAATCCCACAATCCGAAACTGATCTGGGTACTGAGTGACAATATCTAAAGTCTGAGTACCGATAGAACCAGTGGAACCAACAAGAGTAATCGCTTTCACAATTGCTTAAGGATTTACAGACAACTCCCACTATAAATTGCTGGGGACTCTTTCATAACAGGAATACCTATAATCGATACACTGACGCAGACGAGTAGAGACGCGGGGAGGGGGAGATCAAGGATACAAAGGGAAATTTATCCATGCTTTCCTGGCTGCGCCAACCCCAATCGGTTGATTTTAACTCGATAGACTGCTAGCCATAAAGTATGAAATTTGCTCAAATTTCATATAACTAGACAAAAAATGTACTTATAAATACTATATTTTTAAAGATAAACTCTGAGAGAATTGGCAAAAGTAACCAAATAGGAAATAATTTCAATTAATTGCTAATTTGTCCAGTTTGTTAATTATGTTGGTGGAGGATTTAATATGCAAAATGTTACTCATAAATTGCTGTGTTACAGCCATAGGTAAAAGGATGCAGAAAGGAGTTTGTTGAAGCACTCAACCCTATGGTCAAAGTTCAAATAGTTATAAAAAAAGTTTTATGGAAAAATGATTTCCTATTTCCAGCAGCAATATGGCTTGCCAGTCGAATATTCATCTGGACTGCTATGTTGCTGGTTGCGCCAAAACTACCGTTACCACCAGAAGAATTTTTGCCTCATTTTGGCTGGGGCGTTTTTGATGCCTGGGATAGTATACATTATCGAGCGATCGCAACTTCTGGATATGAATTTGTGAATGACGGTAAGCAACATAATCTTGCCTTCTTTCCCCTGTTTCCCTTAAGCATCTGGGTTTTGATGAAGCTGGGCTTGCCGTTTGAATTAGCAGGGACGTTAGTCAACAATCTGGCATTTTTCGCAGCGCTTTACTGTTTGTATTTTTGGGTTAAGGAGCATTATGGCATCAATGCAGCGCACTGGACTACTGCTGTAGTTTCTTTATATCCATCATCCATGTTTACGGGGGTGGTTTACACAGAGGGGCTGTATTTGTTCTTGAGTACATCGGCTTTGCGGGCGTTTGATCAAAAGCAGTATGGCTGGACTGGGCTTTGGGGGGCGATGGCGACAGCAACACGTCCTACAGGTATGGCACTAATTCCAGCATTAGCGATCGCAGCGTGGAAAGAACGCCGACCACCAATAGCCTATATTGCTGGTTTTGTTACCGCCACTGGCATACTTCTATTCAGTTTTTATTGTGCGATTTATTTTGGCAACCCTTTAGCTTTTATCGAAGCACAACGAGGATGGCGACCCAATCTGGGGTTTGATTGGCAGGGTTGGTTAAATATGCTGATGCAAATTCTAGTTGGCACAAAAAACTGGCAATATGGTTGGATTCAAAAACCATCTGGCGGGATTACAGACCCCTGGTATCTCTTGTTATTAGGCGTGATTGTTGCCAGTGGCTATCTTTTATGGCACTTCCGTCAACATTTGAATTTTGTGAAATTATTCTATAGCTTTTATGCTTTACTCTTATCTCTGTTGCTCCTAGCAAGCGAAGAGTGGATCAATAACTTGCTCAACTTGTTCATGGTCTTGGGTGGTGGCTATGTGTTATGGCGCTTACGCACGCAACTGACCGCAGTTACAGTCATTTATGGCTTTTGCGGTATTGGTTTGCTGCTAGCTTCGGGAGGTACTATCTCCTTGAGCCGTCTCGCTTATGGGATTGTGCCTTTGAATATAGCCATTGGTGTGCTGCTATCTCGCCATCCTCGTCAGGGATATTTAATCTTGGGCGCTTTTATGACACTACTAGCCAAAATAGCTGTAGGATTTGCCCAAGAACGTTGGGTTGGTTAGAGGTTTGATTCTTTATTGGTGAGAAGTTGAATTTAAATTCCCTAATGAATGTATCCAATCAAAGGAAGATAGCCCTAGCTGCATTATTTATCGGTGTAGGTGCCATATCTTTTGGTTCTATTTTCGTGAAATTGAGCGAAACTCAACTCAGCCCCAATGCCACTGTATTTAATCGCTTGTGGCTTGCTAGTGTGTTCTTCTTGCTCTGGAACGGATACAAGGCTATACGTCAGCGACTTTCTTTAGACAAACCTGAAGAACAGCAATCTTACACTAGCCAGGATCTCTGGCTATTGGGAAGTGCTGGGATATTTTGGGCTGGCACTTTGGTTTCTTTGGCTTGGTCTTTGACTGAAACTAGCGTTGCGATTTCTAGTGTTTTACATAATCTCGCCCCTATATTTACTAGCTTAGGGGTGTGGCTGTTATATCGTAAGAGTTTTGAGAGCCAATTCCTGATTGGGATGGTCATCGCCCTTGGGGGAGCGATCGCTATAGAATTTGAGGAGTTGCAAATCGCTACAGACGAAGTTCAAGGGGGCTTTGCTGCGATCGTTTCTGCAATTTTCTTGAGTGGATACCTGCTAATCGTAGAAAAATTACGAACTAAATTTTCTCCGGCCACAATCCAGTTGTGGATCAGTGGGATTAGTGCCCTAATTATCTTACCCATACTTTTGTTTACTCAAGATCAGCTTTTCCCTTCTACAGTCAGTGGGTGGCTTTGGGTCATTTCCCTAGCGCTGATCTGCCAAGTTTTAGGTCATGGACTTTTGACCTATTGCCTTGCCAAATTTTCCTCTGTGGTTGTCTCGTTGGTGCATCTTTTAGAGCCAGTATTTAGTGGCATTTTCGCTCTGATCATATTTTCGGAAAAATTAACTTTCTCAAATTGGGTAGGTTTCGCTGTAGTTTTAATGGGTTTATACTTGGCCGTATCTAGCCAAGGTGTTGTTAATTTCCCCATCCACAAATCAGTCACAAATATAGTTAACACTTTCGTTAAAAGTATGACGAGCAAACTGTCATTACTAAAGCAACAATTCTCCGAAACACCAGCTTTATTAGGAACTGCATCATTATTATTTGCCCTAATTCCCATATCTTTAGCACCATCTCTGACTAAATTATGTCAACAAGAAATTGGTGCAAATGCTGTAGTATTTCATCGCAGTTGGATCGCCACAATTGTGTTTGCCCTGTGGAATTTACTTGAGGCTTTCCGTAGCCAAAAGTCTGATAATGAACCTATAGAAAATGAGCCTTTTACCAGTCAAGAAGTGTGGCTATTGTTGGCAATGGGAACCTCTGCTGGAACCTACCTGCTTTTGTGGGCTTGGTCGCTGAGTCAAACGAGTGTTGCTAATGTTGCTTTACTCTCTAATTTGAACTCCTTATTTGTTGCTTTGGCTGGGTACGTGTTATTTGGTCGGCGCTTCGATAACAGATTCGTGATTGGACTGGTCATAGCCTTGGCGGGAGCGATCGCATTTGAAGTCAATAAGGTGCAATTTGCAACTGACCAAATACTGGGTGATACCTTAGCATTGCTAACTGCGATTTTCATGGCTACGTGTATGCTGCTAATAGAACGACTCCGAACGCGTTTTAGCACCGCAACCATCATGCTGTGGCGCTGTGGAGTGACAACGATGTTTCTACTACCCGTACTCCCATTCCTCGAAGATCGGCTGTTACCCTATTCCTGGACGGGTTGGTTTTTCATCATTTTCCAAGCCCTCTTCTGCCAAGTATTGGGTCAGGGACTTTTAGCTTATAGCCTTAGCAGAATCTCTTCTAGCGTCGTCGCCGTCACACTTCTCCTCGAACCAGTCTTAGCTTCCATTTTTGCTTGGTTCATTTTTTCAGAACAGGTAGGTTTGTTTGACTGGGCGACTTTCGCCGTAGTTTTAGTGGGTATCTATCTAGCGCAATCTAGCCAATCCACTGTTCAAGTAACAAATGAAACATCATAGTAACCATGACAGCTAGTAAATATGGACTCATATTTGATTTTTGAACAAAACTCAGTACACTTTCATTCCTTCTTCCCAGTCCCCAATCGCCAGTCCCTTACCTCTACGAGTGATTTAGAAATCAAATCGGATTGCTATAAAAGTTCATTTATCTATCTGCAAAGATGAATATAAGGAAAAAAATTTTAGCGAATGGCTTATTTTTTGTCATAGCAATGTGGTTTTCTAGTAGGCTTTTAATAGCCATCGCTATGTTACTGATTGCCCCATTATTTCCAAGTTCATCAACTGGCGCTACTGCCACATTCAGTTGGGATGTTTTTCATGCTTGGGATAGTGTTTGGTATGAGAAAATTGTAACTTCTGGTTATGATTTCTCTAGTGAAGTAAAGGAAATTCACACAGTTGCATTTTTTCCTTTATTTCCATTGTTAAGCAGGATAATTATGTTTACTGGCTTGCCTTTTAAAGTGGCAGGTATGTTAGTTAATAATTCAGCTTTTTTAGCTGCCTTACTCATACTTTATTTTTGGGTGCAGGAGCTTTACGACACAAGTACAGCACGATGGGCGACAGCTACTTTAGCATGGTGTCCCTATTCTCTTTATGGAACCGTAATTTACACTGAAGGTTTGTTTTTATTATGTACCATATCTGCCTTACGAGTTTTTGATAAAAAGCAATATATTTGGGCAGGATTCTGGGGAGCATTATCTACAGCAACCCGACTCCCTGGAGTTGCTCTCATCCCAGCTTTTCTGTTTGTTTCTTGGAAAGAACGTAGAGGTATAAAAGCTTATATTGCCAGTTTAACTGTTGCTTTGGGTATATCTCTGTACAGCCTTTATTGTCAAATTAAATTTGGCGATGCTTTGGCTTTTATCCATGCACAAAAAGCGTGGCGTGGTGATGCAGCAGGATTTGCTTGGCAGGGTTGGTGGCAGATGCTGATGCAAATTACGATAAGTTACACTAATTTTAAAGCTGGCTATATTAAAGACCCTTTGCATCCGTTATTATTATTAATAATTATTGGTAGCGCCTGTTTATTATGGCGCTTTCGTTTACATCTGGGGATGGTTAAATTCCGCAATGGAGTATGTTTTTTATGGCTATTGTTGTGGTTATTGGCAGGAGATGAATTACTAAAAATCCCACTAGTTTTTGGTGGGATATATTTGCTATGGTTATCACGCGCTAAAATTCCCCTTGTTACTGTTGTTTATGGGTTTTCTTCCTTGGCTTTGATTTTAAACACCGGGATTACAGCCTCGGCTGAACGTTACGCTTACGGTATTGTATCCCTGTCAATGGCATTCGGGCTATTACTTGCCCGTTATCCTCGTTGGGGATACCCAATCATGTACTTTTTTGCAATATTAATGTTCACATTTTCTATTCGATTTGCTCGTGATCTTTGGGTAGCTTAGGCTTAATTCTGAATTCTATTTTCTTAATTTTTGGTAATTAGTGTAAATTCGTTAGCTGTGCCTATAATTTTACTATCAGTTAAATTTATTTGCTGTAAAGCCCCATTATCTAAGAGCAAATAAGATTTATTTGATAACATTTTTTGCAGAAGTGGCACAGTTGTAGCAGTTACTTTGCAATCACTATAGAAATCTAAACTAGGACGACCATAAGCAAAAGAAGTATAAATTTGTGTTCCTGGTAAAACATTTGCCCGAATTAATTCCGCTACTGGTTTAACTGGAAAAGCTTCATTCAATTCCCAAATCCATGATTGCGAACTTACCAACAGGGTTAACACTAAATACATCCCTGTAAATAACACTGGAATAAAGTTGCGATCGCGGTGTTTAACTAGCCATACTGCAATGCCCATACTTATTACCAAAACAATGCTCATGACTATCAAAATAGGCTGTTTCTTAATAAAAAAGTAAACACAACCTCCTAAACCAGCAATAGAAATAATAGCCAAAAATATTGTCCATGTTCGCACTCGAAAATTGCCATTCTGCCAAACTTCACTCAAATTAGCACCAATTGCTAAGGCTAAAAATGGGTATACAGGCATGACATACCACGGAAGCTTAGTTCTCATAAAAGAAATAGTTCCTAAATAAATAATTATACCCAACAGAACTAGAGAACCCCAAGTTTCATAACGTTTTTTCCAAGCTAGATAAAGCCCTCCAGGTAAAAATAACAGCCAGGGAAAACCATATTTGAGTAGTTCTAATAAATAGTACCAACCAGACCCGCTATTACCTTCAACACTTTGTGTAAGACGATCAAAAGCTTGTGCTTGAAAATGCACCTCTAAAAAAGTATTACCATAATGTTGCCATTGATCAATATACCAAGCGATCGCAGGCGCATTTCCTAATAAAATTCCTACCCATAAATAGGTACTTTTCAACAAAGCTAATTGCCGATCTGCAAGCAAGAATAAACAGGCGATCGCGCCCAATAGTAAAACTATCGTTCCCTTAGTCAGAATAATTAACCCCAGACAAAATCCTACGCCTAGAGCATATTTTCGGTTCTGACGTGCCTTCAAAAGACAAAATAACAACAACAAGAAAAAAGAAATAGTCATCCCATCTAACATTGCCAGTCTTCCATGACGCACCACAGGCAACATTGTCAAGTAAACTAAAGCAGAAAATAGAGCAGGTAAATTTTGCTTAAAAGCCAAACGCCCCACTAAATAAAGCAAAGGCACACCCAAGGCAGTTAAAATCGCACCAGGTAAGCGTGTGGTTAACTCTTGCACTCCTCCTAGTTGGTAGCACAAAGCAATTAACCATTGCATCAAAGGCGGTTTTAGTAAAAATGGTTCTCCCTGAAGGGTGGGATAAAGCCAGTTACCAGTCCGGTAAATTTCTCTGGCGACTAGAGCGTAAGTCCCTTCATCCCAGTCTCGTAAAGGGGAATTTCCCAAAAATATCAACCAGAGAACTAGAGATATTACCAGTAAGCTAAATAACCATTTTTTTGGTGCGAAAATTATAGTTATTTTTGTGAATAGCTTTACAATATTTGGGCGATACATTTAAGACTGATTAGGGTAGTGAATAATATTGCTAATTATGTATCTAAAATACTCACGATGAATACTTTTTTGCTGGCATGAGAAAAAAACTGAATCAGCTTGGTTATGTTGGTTGGATAATTGGCGTGAGTGGCTTAATTTTGTTTGGGTGCAGCAGCTTACGACACGAGTTGTTTCAATCAAACGCTTTTGACTTAGGAATTTTTGACCAAGCAGTTTATTTAATTAGTCAAGGGCAACCGCCTATTAGTTCTTTCATAGGTTTTCATATTCTCGGCGATCATGCTGCTTGGATATTCTATCCCTTGGCTTTACTCTATAAAATCTATCCTAGTGTTTACTGGTTATTTGCTGTGCAGGCAACTGCCTTGGCATTAGGCGCTTTGCCGACTTGGTACCTAGCCCACCAAGCTGGATTGAAAGAAAACCAAACAATAGCGGTCGTATTTGTGTATCTCTTGCAGCCGTTGTTGTTTAATGCCAATTTATTTGATTTTCACCCAGAAGTGATAGCTGTACCACTACTATTGGCGGCGGTTTTAGCAACACGGTTAGATCAGTTAGGGTGGTTTTGTTTAAGTATTTTCCCGGTCTTAGGATGTAAGGAAGTATTGCCCCTCACTGTTGCTGGAATGGGAGTTTGGTTACTGTTGTTTGAAAAGCGGCGTTTATATGGTGCGATCGCTCTTGGTGCTGGTGTCGCCTGGTTTCTGATTGCTACTCAGGTAATTATTCCTTTTTTCAACAGTGCAGAAGCAACAGCAATGGTACGTTACAGCTATTTAGGTAACTCAGTTCTAGACATTGCAAAAAATATAGTGTTGCAGCCAGAACTGCTCTTGAGAAGGGTTTTTTCACTGGATAATCTAGAATATTTAGTTCTGCTGCTAGCACCTGTGATATGGGCGCTTTCTCCACAAGGAATAAAACCTTTAGTAGGAGCTATTCCTTGTTTGGCGCTAAACATTCTAGCTGATTACTCACCTCAAAAAAACTTGATACATCAGTATTCTGTTCCAGCGCTGCCATTCTTGGTGTTGGCTGTAATTTCCAGCCTCGCTGCGGGTAGGGGATGGCTACAAAATAAACGAGCGATTATCCTGTGGTCATTGGTGGCATTTTTATGCCTGGCAAAATTTCCCCATTTTGGAGGTAAATATTTAAAATCTTTAGATACTTGGCAAGCTACAAAACAAGCGATCGCTCAGATTCAAACTAAAGGAAGCGTTTACACCACAGCAGACATTTGCCCGCATTTAAGCCACCGAAAACTGATTACTTTTACAGAGCGCGATTCCCCGCCTGCTGATTTAAATACTTATAATTATATATTGCTTAATGTCCGTCATCCTGGCTGGTCAAATAGTCAGGAGTTTACTGCTAGCTTGGCCAATCAACTGAAAAATAATCAAGGATTTCAGTTGAAATATCAGCATGACGATGTGTATTTGTTTGTCAAAGTAGCTTGAGAGTTAGAGTAATAATTCCCATTACTATTGATAAAAAGTCCATACATAAATCTGGTTGATTGGTTAGTCGAAATATGATATTAACGGTTGCGCGTGCGTTCTTGACAATACCAGAAATCACCCATAATCGCGCTCCATATCACCCTATTTTACTTCTGGTGACATTTCGATAATTTCTCATTTGAGTAGTTAAACTTTGCGATCGCTCAAAATGCCAGCGTCAATCATCCGGTGATATTGTCAATTGTCCACTTCGCCACAATTACCTCATGACGATTGATTCCAATAATTCTTTATATTCTTCCATCTTAAAGGAACTTCAGGTCTAATCCAGAATCAATCGATTGATTGAAGATAAAGACACATTAGAAAGTATGTGATAAAAATGATACACAGGCTGGGGTTACAGCTTGGTAACTATAAAACATTCGAGTATGCAATTATGTTAAGAGAAATTTCGTTGGCGTTAGCGCAGTCCGTCGTAGGTATCGCTACTTTTGTTATTCCCTTGACTAGTTACACCCATAATCAAGTAACTGCTACCACCACTAACTATCAAATTTCTCAGAATACTAATAATCAATCAACAGGAATAACTATTGAACGTCTAGGAATAGGTGGAGTCAAACTTTCTATGTCCGAGGCACAAGTCAGAAAAATTTTAGGTAAAGCTGTAAAAGTAGAAAATGGCTTTATACCTGCTATTGGTAAAGTTCGTACTCTGAAATATGCAGGCATCATAGTTGATTTAGATGAAGGTGCTAAACCAGGTAACTTTACTGTTTATCAAATCAAAGCAACTAGTTCTAAGTATTCCACCATAGATGGACTAAAAGTAGGTGACAGACAATCAAAAGTGATTAGAACCTATGGAAAAACTGAAATATCTCAAGATGGTAAAGTTACCAATTTAAATTACATAGTTGAAGAACCCAGTCCTGGAGGTTTAAATTTTTCTGTTGAAAAAGGTAAAATAACAGAAATTTTCTGTTTTTATCTGATGAATTAAGCAATTTTTACAATTAAACACCAATGCCATTTCAATTTTTCTCATAACTCTCTAGTAAATTAGACTAACTCCGTAGCTAAAAGCCTTCCTTCAATTGGTTCATACTCATCTTCTAGTAACCATAACTTGGCTGCATTATGTACCAATGCCGTATTGACATATATCTAGCTCTCGGCTTACATCAAACAAATAAAAACATCGATAATTTATTTAAGTTGGCAGTTAAATTGAATTTAGAAATAAATTGACTTGTAATAGATCCAACCAAAGTAATTACTTTGCTTTTTTGATGTCATTGCCCAAACCCCAGATATTTTCACACAAAAAAACGGTAGAGTATTTATTGCTCTACCGTTTTCTAATTTTTTATTTGAGACTTAAATCCCAAACCCTAAATTTTACTCAACACCTTGGGGTAACAATTCCCGGCGCTGTTGAGAACTAACTTGGACAATGCCATTTTCATCCACATCAACAAGGGCTGTATCGCCATCTTTGATACGACCAGACAGAATTTCTTCTGCTAGGCTATCTTCTAACAGGCGCATAATTGCCCGACGTAATGGCCTTGCGCCGTAGCTGGGACTGTAACCTTCTTGGATCAATCGATCCTTGAAGCGGTCTGTGACTTCTAAGGTGATACCCTTTTCCGTCAGACGACCAAATACTTCCTTGAGCATAATTTCGGCGATTTGGGTCACTTCCGGCTTGTTCAACTGACGGAAGACGATGATTTCATCGAGTCGGTTGAGGAACTCTGGACGGAAGTACTGCTTGAGTTCTTCGTTGACCAAAGAGCGAATCCGGTTGTAAGTTGACTCGCTGGCATCTTCGGAGAATTCAAAGCCGATACCGCTACCGCCTTTTTCAATTACCTTAGAACCAATATTGGAAGTTAAAATCAGCAAGGTGTTCTTGAAGTCTACTGTGCGACCTTTGGCATCAGTTAACCGTCCATCTTCCAAAATTTGCAGCAGCATATTGAAGACATCGGGGTGTGCTTTTTCGATTTCGTCGAACAACACCACGGTGTAAGGTCGCCGCCGCACGGCTTCGGTAAGTTGACCACCTTCGTTATAACCAACATAACCAGGAGGGGAACCAATCAGCTTGCTGACGGTGTGACGCTCCATGTATTCGGACATATCTAAGCGGATCATCGCTTCTTCGGAGCCGAAGAAGTAAGCAGCTAAGGATTTCGCCAACTCGGTTTTACCTACACCAGTCGGCCCAGAGAAGACAAAGCTAGCTATGGGTCGGTTGGGATTTTTCAAACCGACACGAGCGCGACGAATTGCCCGTGAAACTGCCTTCACAGCTTCGTCTTGACCGATTAAACGCTGGTGCAAGGTGTCTTCCATGTGCAGCAGCTTTTCCGATTCAGATTCGGTGAGTTTGTTCACCGGTACCCCAGTCCAAGAAGCGACAATGTGAGCAATGTCTTCTTCTGTAACTACAGGTTCTTCACCTTCTGTGCCAGTTGCATTGGTCTTGCTTTGAGCGATCGCTCGGATTTCAGCTTTGATTTCCATTTCGCGATCGCGCAGTTCTCCAGCTTTGTCAAAGTCCTGAGAGCGCACCGCGTCATCTTTTTCTTTTAATATCTGACGCAGTTCTTTGTCTAACTCTTTGGCTGCGGGTGGCAATTGGGAGTTAATCAAGCGCACTCTCGAACCAGCTTCATCAACCAAGTCGATGGCTTTATCTGGAAGGTAGCGATCGCTAATGTAACGGTCTGATAATTTCGCCGCCGCTACCAATGCTTCGTCGGAGATTTTCAGTTTGTGGTGTTGCTCGTAGCGTTCGCGCAAACCATATAAAATTTCAATTGTTTCATCAACTGTAGGTTCGCCAACCATTACTGGTTGGAAACGTCGCTCTAGCGCTGCATCTCGCTCGATGTGCTTGCGGTATTCATCTAGGGTTGTAGCGCCGATGCACTGCAACTCACCTCTGGCCAAAGCTGGCTTGAGGATATTTGCTGCGTCAATCGCACCTTCTGCTGCACCCGCACCAATTAAGGTGTGTACCTCATCAATCACGAGAATGACATTACCCGCAGAGCGGATTTCATCCATGATTTTTTTCAAGCGTTCTTCAAATTCACCCCGGTACTTGGTTCCTGCTACGAGCAAACCAATATCAAGTGTGACGACGCGTTTATCTTCGAGGATGTCCGGGACATCTTTGGTGGCAATGCGTGAAGCTAAACCTTCAGCGATCGCAGTTTTACCAACCCCTGGTTCCCCAATCAGCACTGGGTTATTTTTAGTCCGGCGACCCAATATCTGGATCACCCGCTCAATTTCTTTAGCCCGTCCCACCACTGGATCGAGCTTATTATCTATTGCCATCTGAGTCAGGTTGGAGCCAAATTCATCCAGAGTCGGGGTTTTTGTGCGCCCGGATGAACCGCCTGGTGAAACTTCAGCAGTTTCTCCCAACATACGGATGACTTGGGTTCTTACCTTAGATAGATCCACACCGAGGTTTTCTAGCACCCTGGCTGCGACGCCTTCCCCTTCGCGGATTAGGCCCAACAGCAGATGCTCGGTGCCAATGTAGTTATGCCCCAGTTGGCGTGCTTCTTCCAAGGAGAGTTCTAAAACTCGCTTTGCCCGTGGCGTAAACGGAATTTCCACGGCAACAAAGCCCGATCCCCGTCCTATAATTTTTTCAACTTCAATTCGGGCATCTTTGAGATTGACACCCATTGATTTCAGCACCTTGGCAGCCACTCCAGTGCCTTCGCCAATCAGACCCAAGAGGATCTGCTCGGTTCCGACAAAGTTGTGACCTAAACGGCGGGCCTCTTCTTGGGCCAGCATGATTACCTTAATGGCTTTTTCTGTGAAGCGCTCAAACATGGCTTTATCCCATCATCTGCGGTCGTGCCGGTATGCTGATTTTAGCACAGGCAAAGCTTTTGGATGCCTGTATAACAGATTATAGACATCCTGAAGCTATGACTTTAGTTGATGGGCTAATTGTTAACTATTGACTACTCTTATCTGGCTAGTGTACTGAGGAGCTTTAGTTCACCAGCCTTTTTGGGATTTATTACAAACGGTTCACTGCTTAAATTAAGGATTTTTTGACTTAATCCCAAACATTTATATTTAACATATATATTTTTTAATATCAAGCAAAAATAATTAATATATGATTTATTTATCTAATATGCTTTTTAGATAAAATATTTAAATAAAAATAGGCGCGGCAAAGTTACATTTTTTTGCTGAAGCCGATCGCAAGCCCCAATAATTCAAAATTATTCATACCCAACTAAATAGGTAGGTGTAAATAAACCTAACTATATAACAAAATGTAAAAAATTCAAAATCCTTGCGATTAGTTCAGTTTGCTTTGCTCCGTACCCTGCGGGAACGCCAAAGGCAAACGCAATGACATAGTTATAAATTTTCTCGCCTACCTACTTAAAAAGTAAGTGCCAAGATGATTTTTCGAGGCGATCGCTGATTGTGGTATACCACTGGTCTAAAGTTGTTTGAAATTTGGAGTGTTGTAAATCGGCGAGCCAAAGGATTAGTGCATCCTCACCATTATCTTGGTAGTAACCCCGCCGCCGTCCGGCTGTTTTGAAGCCAAATTTTTGATATAAAGATATTGCCGCCAAGTTAGAAGCTCGGACTTCGAGGGTAGCTCGCTCCATTTTGCGATCGCAAGCTGTCTTAAGGAGTGAATATAGTAAAGCCGCACCCAAACCTTGACGGTGATATTGGGGATGAACTGCCAAAATTGTAATGTGGGCTTCCTCTAAAATTGACCAAAAGCAACCCATTCCTAACAAACTAACGTTGGAGAATGGGGAAAATAAACCGAGTAAATCGCTGTTGGGGCTATCCAATTCTCGTTTGTAGCCATCGAGAGTCCAAAGTCCGCCAAAACAGACTTGATCTAGTTCCAGAATTGCACTGAGATTATCTGTTGTCAGTAATTTAATTTCTAAGTCTAATAAGATCACATTTATTGAATAAGATTACAAACCCTTTGTAAACTGGGAATCGGGAGACGAACTCAAAGCCCGTAATTTGAACAAGGACAACTTTTATATCTATGGTATCGACTCACCCCACTGGGGTTCAACATTCTGGAAGTCAATATTTACCTCAAAGGCGCGACACTAACCCAAATCTCTCGCCCAATCAGGAACTTTTACCCCTAACAGCTAGAGTTCATAATCATGACTCCCTAGAAATTGGTGGATGTGATGTCACAACCCTAGTTAAGCAATTTGGTTCACCTTTATATATTTTAGATGAAGAAACCCTGCGTTCGGCTTGTCAGCAATACCGAGATGCTTTCAAGCAATATTACAAGGGTGAATCTCAAGTATTGTACGCCTCAAAAGCTTGGAATTGTTTAGCTGTTTGTGCGATCGCGGCATCAGAGGGTTTAGGAATCGATGTAGTTTCTGGGGGCGAACTTTACACCGCCTTGCAAGCGGGTGTTAGTCCCGATAAAATTTACCTTCACGGAAATAATAAATCTCGTGAAGAATTAATTTTAGCGATCAAGTCTGGTGTCACCATTGTGGCGGATAACTGGTATGAGTTGCGTACTCTTGTGGAAATAGCCCAACCGGGTCAATCAATCCGCATCATGCTACGTCTTACTCCTGGTATCGAGTGTCACACTCACGAATATATTCGCACCGGACACTTAGATAGCAAATTCGGCTTTGATCCCAATGATTTAGATGAAGTTTTTACCTTTGTCAGTCAAGAAACCGCCCTTAATTGCGTAGGGGTACACGCTCATATTGGTTCCCAAATTTTTGAGCGCCAACCGCATCAAGATTTAGCTGCTGTGATGGTGCAATGGCTGCGGGATGCCGGGAAGTATGGTTTAAATATTACAGAGTTAAATGTTGGTGGTGGTTTGGGGATTAAGTATACAGAATCAGACGATCCCCCCAGCATTGAAGAGTGGGTAAAGGCAATTTGTGAAGTTGTCCAAGAAGCCTGTGCGGTCGAAAATCTGCCTTTGCCGAAATTATTGAGTGAACCAGGGCGATCGCTAATTGCCACAGCTTGCGTTACTGCCTATACTATTGGTTCATCCAAAGTTATCCCAGAAATTCGTACCTATGTAGCGATCGATGGGGGAATGTCCGATAATCCTCGCCCGATTACTTACCAATCAGTTTATCGGGCAGTAGTTGCCAATAAAATGTCTTCTCCTTTGACTCAAACAGTCACAATTGCTGGTAAACATTGTGAATCAGGAGATATTCTGATTAAAAATGCACTACTCCCAAAGACTGAACCAGGAGATATTCTCGTAGTTATGGGAACTGGTGCGTACAATTACAGTATGGCATCTAACTACAACCGCTTGCCCCGACCGGCAGCAGTTGTGGTGGCGAATGGCGAAGCGAATTTAATTTTGCAACGTGAAACTTATCAAGACTTAATTCGACAAGATAGCCTACCAGAAAGGCTGAAAAAATAGTCATTTGTCCTTGGTCATTGGGAGCCACTGCGTTGCGGGGGTTCACCCCGTTAAAGCAAGTGGCGTTCATTAGCCAGGAAATAATTACAAATGACTAATGACTAATGACTAACTGTAATTAGAGGCAAAAGTGTAATCCAGATGTCATGAGAGATTGGTGGAAGCAATGGCTGATAAACCTGGGGTGGTCACAGTCCTTGCTGCTTGGGACTCTGGATATTGTGTTAGTGCTGGTGCTGACTTACATGATACTAGTTATTATTAGTGAGCGCCGAACACTGTGGATGGTGAGGGGATTCATTATCTTAATGCTAGCCTCAGCACTAAGTGGCAGATTAGGACTACCTCTGCTAAGTTTTGTACTAGAAAAGTTGGTGATTGGTTGTGCTGTAGCGATGGCAGTTGCTTTACAGTCAGAGTTTCGGCGGTTTTTGGAGCAATTGGGGCGTGGCGAATTCCGCCAGTTGTTTCAACCCGATCGGCTGGCAATCCCCAAATCTGATAGTGTAATTGATGAAATTGTTGAGGCTGTTAAAGAATTGTCAAAAAACCGGATTGGAGCTTTACTAATTGTGGAAACCACAGGGCCAATTGATGAGCGAGATTTTTCTGTGCCAGGAGTAAAGCTAAATGCGGAGGTTTCTAAGGAACTAATCCAGACAATTTTTCAGCCGAAAACTTTGTTACACGATGGAGCGACATTAATCCGTGGCTCACGGATCGTATCATCAGGTATAATTTTACCACTTTCGGGACGCACAGCCTCGCGCCAGTTGGGAACACGCCACCGGGCGGCAATGGGAATTACTGAGCGGGTCGAAAATTGCATTTGTGTCGTTGTATCTGAAGAAACGGGTTCCATTTCCTTAGCAGAACGGGGAACCCTAAATAGACCACTGACGATTAAAAAACTAAAAGAGTCATTAGAGGCTCTTTTGTCACCAACCGTGGATAGGGAAGCTGTTGCTCCTGGTCTGTTGAGTTTTATTCGTCGGATAGGTGGGAAGACACTAGCACTGGTTTCACGTTTACTCGGATTACCACGTCTTCGACGCGCTACGCGAACGACCGCTTCTCGAGATAAAAAATGACAGCACAACAAACTAAACTGCAAGATTTGCCTACTGACTTAAAACGAGAACTATTGCCGCAGCACGTTGCGGTGATTATGGATGGCAATGGTCGATGGGCTAAACGTCAGGGTCTACCCCGAATTATGGGTCATAAGCGAGGAGTAGATGCTCTTAAGGATTTACTCCGCTGTTGTCAGGATTGGGGAATTCAGGCGCTGACAGCTTATGCGTTTTCAACGGAGAACTGGAAAAGACCGCAGGAAGAAGTGGATTTTTTGATGACTCTGTTTCAAAGAGTTTTGCGCCAAGAACTGCGGGAAATGGTCGAAGAGAATGTGCAAATTAAGTTTGTCGGAAATTTGCAGGCTCTGCCACGATCGCTCCAGCAAGAAATATCCCGTTCAATGGAAGAAACTAAGGATAATCGCGGTATCCGGTTTTCAGTGGCAACTAATTATGGCGGACGGCAGGAAATTTTACAAGCTTGTCAGGCGATCGCCAAACAAGTCCAGCAAGGTCTGCTACAACCTGATGAAATTAATGAGCAGGTGTTTGAGAGCCACTTGTATACAGCCGGAATTACTGACCCAGATTTGTTAATCCGCACTAGTGGAGAAATGCGCCTCTCAAATTTTCTCCTCTGGCAAATGGCTTATGGAGAAATTTACATTACTAATGCTCTTTGGCCTGATTTTGACCGGGCTGAGTTTCATCGCGCCTTATGTGCCTATCAGCAACGGGAGCGGCGATTTGGGAAAGTGTAATTATCTATTTAGGGCTTACGCAAGAGTTACGGAATAACGAACCGCAGAGGCAAAGAGTTGCCAGTACATTAGTTGGTTCCCCCGACTTGTAGCAACTGGCGCGACACGGAGAAATCAGAGTTTGAGATATATTTTGGGTAAGTCCTACTATTGAAAAGCTACAGCTTCTACTTCAGGTGGCAGAACGATTTACATGGGTTTTTGTCGGAGTAGGAGTAACTTTAATTGTAAGCGATGTCTATCGACAAGCCGCTACGCATCTACGCTTTTGGTGGGTGCTTTTGTCAGCTATACCTACTTTACAAGCTAGGCGATCGCACTCTCGACAATGGCAGCGATCAACTACGTACTTCAACTCAAACGATGAGCGATCGCCCACTTCAATATTGAACCTATGCACTAAATTGACTCAGTTTTTACCATTAGACAAAAAGAAGAGTGTATTCTCTGGGTTCGTTCTATATCTAGGCTAGTAAATTGGCGAGAGTATTGTTACTCATTGCTGATTTTCTCACTATAATTATTGGCCCAGACAAACAGCTTCACACGGTATTTCTCAGAATTATCAGTGTACCAGTGACCTGTCAGTTTCACTCCTGCTAGGGCTGAAATGCCAATCGCATTGAGCTTGTCCTCGACCTCTGAGCCAAGGCTTATAGCAACGCTGTCATAATCATCGGCAGTACGGGTCTTTGCATCCTTATGCTGCGCGTGTTCACCATAGGCTTTGACAACTGGCACGTGAGAGCGAATCCAGGCTGCCCAAAGGTGACGCTCGACGATTTTTGCAATTTCTTCGGCTGATTTCAGCTTGGCGATGTCTGGACCAATAGGCTTTAATTCGTCCATCAAACTCTTGTATTTAGCTTCCTCTGCCTTTGGTTCCCACTTTTCCCACTCATCAGCAGTCATCGTTTCGGCTTTTGTCGCACGGGTGGAGAACGCATTTTCGATGCCCTGAGTGTGCTTCTCGATTTGCTCAAGGTTCTGGGTCAGATAAGAAAGGGGATCGGCGGCACTCACCCCACCGCCCTGCACCGCAGGGGTTTGTCGATCATTAGCCTTGTCGTTACCCCTTATAGTTGTGGCTACGTTGGCAGATCCTGATGCAGCGGTATTAAGTGGGTTTTCGAGCAATTCTTTCAAAGCCCAGTTCTTGACTTGCTCCTCACTTTTACCAAGCGCCTTGCCGAGACCGCCCATCACCGGCTCAAACAAACCGGCAATACTAACGGTGACAATCAAGGCAATGACTTGCGCCCATACGGCATCCATCTGCATCTGTGCGGTCTGGGTCGCCTGGAAGTTTGTCGTAGCTTTCTGAAATGATCCCGATATACGGTAGATAGATTGGCGGTAATTTGACAATAACTCACCAAATTGCCCACGCCATCTCAAATCCAATGTGGTGGCTTGCTGTTTGGCAGCCAGCATTTTCTGTTGTTTTTCGAGATCAGTGATTCGATTATCTACGCTTTTTGGCTTGGAATCGCGCTGTACTACCAGGGGTTTGCTGAATGCCGTGGACGTATGACCTGACTCGCGTTGGAGTGTCAGATAATGCGTAATGGATGCTGGTAGAGGTTTGGTTTGTATCTCGTCTTCTTCTGGCATTGCTTCTCGTTGGATCGGCTGCACGCCTGCATTTGGCATACTCATTACTTGAGCAGCAGTGCGATCTGCTTCCTGCTCATACTTATCCCCTGCTGTTCCCACCATCAGTTTTGCCTGGGGACGACGCAATGCTATATGACTAATATCATGACCAAAAGACTCTTGCTGAATAAATTCTGATAACAAAGATTGCTCGTCAGCAGACTGTGTTTCTTGAAAGTTGGTTGATTCCTCGGTTGCTGTTTGGATTGTATTATTCGTTGGTAAACCAAAGCCCCGTGTTGGGTTCGCCAGTGTTGGAGTATTTGATGAGACAAGCGACGGATTGGAAAAGTTGGATGTACTTGCTTTCTTGCGCCCAAAAGTGTAGTCGCTCATCTCACCCTTCCTTCATCTATGGTAAAGCCGTGATTCTTGCCGCCAAGCGAATTTTACAATTTATCGAAATGTGATCGCTAGAGACTTTGGTCTAAATTTACGGTGAACTGTATTCAACACTTTCCTATGGCCCAGAAAACACAGCTTGTTCTATATCATCCCGACTCAGAGAATACTTGAATGAACGTTGGATATCTTGTCCATTTTCCCCAGATTGGACATATCGCACAACAATTTGCTCAACGTCGAGCCATAGTTCAGCTTGCCAACTAGGTCGTTGCACATGCCAGCAATGCCTCTGGGTTTCGTCTTGTTTACAGCCTTGGTCTTTTAGCCACTGTTCAATTTGTGGCAGGGGATGATTATATAGGGGCGTATCTGAAGGAAGAAGAGGCATAGGAATTTGGGATTTTGGATTAGGAAATTTTTTAATTTTTAATTACCATAAGGGTAATTAGTTGGGATATATGGTTAATTTGCTGTTGTACAGATGGAGTTGACTGTAGCAAACGGGTTTGAAAAGCAGCATCACCACGAGTTAAACCAATGGCAACTGCTAATAACAAACAACCTATAAATGTTAACACCAGCATAAATAAAGCAAAAATTTCGCCAGATGATAAGGGGCGATCGCTTGGGTCGAGGTAAGCTGATTTTGGCCAGTCATGAGAACGCGAGACGGGATGATTCAAGTCAGGGGGTGGTTGAATCACTCCAAAGCGGGAATAGCCAATTTTTAAATCGTAGCTTAATCGCCGTTCTGGATGGCTAAGAGTGGCGTAGGCTTCGTTGATTTGCTGAAATTTAGGAGTGGCGATCGCAGTAGGCAAGTCTGTAGTATCAGGATGATAGCGTTTGCTCAGTTCTCGATAAGCGCGACGAATATCAATTACTGATGCCGAGGGATGCAGTCCTAGCAGGGAGTAATAAGTTGGTTTACTGCTTTGTGGCATTGCCCCGTTCTGATTCACGGCTGTTTGAGTCACTTTGCTCAAAGATATTTTTTATATTTTAAATCCTTTGTGAATTGGAATTTGGCTAACAGCGATTCTCTATGAGTCGATTTCGGATTTCTACTTAAGCAGCGCGAGATATTGAGGATACATGGAAATATAGGACTAATATTTGATTTTTGAAATCCGCGCAACAAATCTGCCCAGTCGTGGTTTACCCAATTCCTTAACGTACAATTTTTCCGTTTCGGCACAGTGACCCCTTTCACGGTATTTTGTCTACCCGCAAGGTATCTACTTTTAAAAAAAAATGTGAACCTGAATCTGGAACTCTACAAAGTTATTTTGTAGTTATTTACATTCCTTGATGAAAATCCACCTCAACCTGCTCTTATAGATAAGACATAACTCTTGTACTTTTATTTCCACCTACTCTAGGATCATGTTAAAAAACTTAAAATTGGGACAAAAATTTACAATTTTGCTACTTATAATTCTTGTAGTAGGTATGAGTTCAAGTGGGTTAGCTCTTTCTACATTGCTGAGGCAGAATGCGACAAATGAAATAGCCTCAAGAGCTTTAACACTCATTGATACAATGACTTCTATACGTGAGTACACACTTATCCAAATCTATCCAGAACTCTCTTTGAAACTAGAAGAGAAGTTTCTGCCCCAAGTTGTATCCGCATACTCAGCACGAGAAGTTTTTGAAATTCTACGAAAAAAACCAGAATATCAGGACTTCTTTTATAAAGAAGCAGCAACAAATCCTACAAATCTTCGGGATAAAGCTGATAGTTTTGAAGCAAACATTTTAGAGCGTTTTAGAAAAGAAAAAGATTTAAAACAGGTGAATGGATTTCGCTCACTTCCTAGTGGCGACATATTTTACATTTCCCGTCCGCTATCAATTAGACAACAAGCTTGTCTTCAGTGTCATAGTACTCCTGAGACTGCTCCAAAAACTATGATTAACCTTTTTGGAGCAGTCAATGGATTTGGTTGGCACTTAAATGAAATTGTAGCAGCTCAATTTGTGTCTCTACCAGCAAGTAAAATCATCGAAAAAGCTCATCAATCTTCTTTATTAATAGTAGGACTTGTCTCTGCTGTTTTTATAGTGGTAATCCTTTTGGTCAATATCTTTTTGAATCGACAAATTATTCTTCCTCTTAAGCGGATAACTCGTATTGCTGAAGAAGTGAGTACAGGACATTTAGAAGTTGATTTTGAGCAGGTTTCTTCTAATGATGAAATTGGGAATCTTGTCAAAGCTTTTAGACGAATGAAATTAAGTTTAGAAATGGCAATGAAAAGAATTAGGTCTCATCCCAATTCTTAATGAAGCTGCGCTAAGTATTCTCATTTTTTTCCTCTAAAATACAATATGCTTAGGTTAAGGGTCACTGGCAAAATTTTGGGTTTTCGAGACGCGATAAATCGCCGTCTCTACAAGTGTTTTGGTCTTATCTGAATTGTATTACTCTAAAATATAGGATGTAAAAAATTTCGATTCTAGAGTAGTTATTGATACTTTTGGCGTTGTTTGTCAACTTCAATGTTTCATTTATCTTAAGTATTTGTACTCTGAAAAAGTAACTATTTCCAGATTTTTGTATCGCTTTTTGTAGTAAAAAATGAAGTATGAAATGTGGGCTATATCCCTAACGGATTAAATCAGCGCGGGGTTTAAAAGTTTCAATTTGCCGTAATTTTTCGTACAATTCCTGTTCTTCTTGACTAATATTTTTCGGTGTAACTATTTGAATTTCTACTAATTGATCGCCACGTTTCCCATCATCGCCGGGGTAGCCTTTATTCCCTAGTCGGAATTTTTGGCCAGACCTAACTCCTGGGGGAATGGTCATTTTCACTGGGCCATCCAAAGTTGGTGCTTCTACCTGTCCTCCTAAAACTGCCTCGCTGGGAGTAACTGGTACTTGGCAAAGAATATTTAAACCTTCTAGCTTAAATAATGGATGAGGCTCAACGGTAATTTTTAAGTATAGATCGCCACCACCAACACCTTGGTTTCGCAAACGGATGGTTTGACCTGTTACCATCCCTAGTGGCATATTAACTTCTAGCGATCGCCCATCTTCCAAACGAATGCGTTCATTACCACCTTGATAAGCTTTTTCTAGCGGTAGCGTTAATCTGGCTTCTATATCTCGGCGGGTAGTGCGAGGTGGAGTGTTAACTGTATAGGCAACTTTTGTTCTGGGGGAACGAAACGGATCGCTAGTATTGCCATTACTACTAGACTTACTGGCCCCACTCTTATTTTTGACACCGATAACTTGATTAATAAAGCTTTCAAAGTCGGAGAATTGACTTGGATCTACGTCTTGATTGCCATTGCGATCACTAGCACCACTCTGCCAAGTTTTAGCCTTTGGCGTTTGTTTGTTGCCTGCAAAGCCTTTTTGCTTCCAGTAGCGGCTAAACTGGTCGTATTGCGATCGCTTGGCTGAGTCTGAAAGGACTTCATAAGCCTCGCCGATATCCTTAAATTTTTCCTCAGATTCTTTGTTACCCGGATTCAGATCGGGGTGATATTGTCTTGCTAACCGCCGATAAACCTTTTTAATTTCCTCACCAGAAGCGTCTTTAGATACTCCTAAAATTTCGTAGTAATCGCGGAAATTCGGCAAATTTTGCATAGTCAGTTTTTTAAATTTTAGATTTTAGATTTTGGATTAACTAGAAGTTAGGAGTTAGGAGGTGAAAAATTAATTTTTTAGCTTTTAACTTCTACTTTTCACTCTTATCAGAAGTACTAACTAGGTAGACATAATTAAACGTAAATGCCAACCAGTTAAATCAGCTTTTTGAGCAGCTTCTGCCTTCTGCCTCCTGCCTTCTGCCTTCGACTTACAACCAATCATTGTCATCTTCATCATCCCAGTTATCTTGGTAGCTGGGACGAGATTTGCGTGGAGGACGGCTTTCATAAGAGGAAGAACGACTGTCTCGGCCATAGTCTTTACCGTAATCTCTGCCATAGTCTTTACCGTAATCTCTGCCATAGTCCTTACCGAATGAATCGCGTTCCCGATATGTATCTCTCGGAAATTCGCGTTCTTTATCCTTATCACCGCCAGTAAAGATGTCACGGATAGTACCTAATAAATCGTCATCTTCATCTTCAGCATAAGTCTGGCGGACTTCCCGATTTAGCTCATAGAGAGCATCTTGCAAATCGGCGTAGGCTTGATCGATACCGCGATCGCTATTTTCCTTCAGACTCTCTTTTAAGTCTCGGCAAATATTATCAATTCTTTGGCGACGGCTGCGGGCAAACTGCATACCAAATTCAAGTGCAACTTCTCTAAGTTGCCGTTCTGCTTGGAAAATTAATGCCTCAGAACGAGTCCGCTTTTCTACCCTTTCTTTACGTTCGCGATCGACATCGGCGTATTTCTGTGCATCTTGAATCATCCGATTCACTTCTGACTCGTTCAAGGTGGAAGCGCCTTGAACGGTGATACTTTGCTCTCGCCCAGTGGTTCTATCTAAGGCTGTTACCTGTAAAATACCGTTGGCATCGATATCAAATGACACCTGAACTTGAGGAATTCCTCGTGGCGCTGGGGGGATACCATACAGCTTGAAACGTCCTAAAGACTTATTGTTTGCTGCCATTTCTCGTTCGCCCTGAACTACATGAATTTCCACGGTATTTTGGTTATTTTCAGACGTAGAAAAAATGTCAGAACGGCGGACTGGGATGGTGGTGTTGCGGGGAATAAGTTTTTTCATCACGCCGCCGATGGTTTCCAATCCCAAAGAAAGGGGTGTGACATCCAAAAGCAGCACATCTTTGAGTTCGCCTGCAAGAATTCCGGCTTGAATTGCTGCACCCACTCCCACTACTTCATCAGGATTGACATTTTCGTTAGGTTCTGTACCAATCAAGTCTCGCACTAGCTGCTTCACCATTGGCATCCGTGTAGAACCGCCAACTAAGACAACTTCTTCAATGTCTCTAGGTGAAAGTCCGGCATCTTTGAGGGCGCGTTTCACTGGTGTCCGCAATCGCCCTACCAAATCACCACACAAACCTTCAAATTGGGAACGAGTTAAACGAGTTTCTAGATGTTTGGGGCCATCTTCTGTGGCGGTGATGAAAGGTAAATTAATATCAGTAACGCTGACAGCAGAAAGCTCAATTTTGGCTTTTTCCGCAGCTTCCATCAGACGTTGCAAAGCTTGGCGATCGCGTCTTAAGTCTATTTCTTCAGTTTCCAGAAATTGCTCTGCTAACCAATCTACGATTATCTTGTCAAAGTCATTACCACCAAGTTGCGTATCTCCACTGGTAGCTTTGACTTCAAATATCCCATCGCCCACTTCTAAAATCGACACGTCAAAAGTACCGCCACCCAAGTCAAAGACTAAGATAGTTTCCGTGTCACCCCGATCTAATCCATAAGCCAAAGATGCAGCAGTTGGTTCATTGAGAATCCGCAACACCTCTAAACCGGCAATTCTGCCAGCATCGCGGGTTGCTTGGCGTTGAGAATCGTTAAAATAAGCGGGGACTGTAATCACTGCCCCGGTGACTGGTTCACCCAAATAGCGACTAGCATCGTCTGCCAATTTCTTCAGCACCATTGCCGAAATTTCTTCTGGGGCGAAATCTTTATTGAGACGGGGACAAGCAATTTTAATATTACCTACTTCATCTTTGCGGATGGTGTAGGGTACACGCTTAGAATCTGGACTAAGTTCGGCATATTTGCGCCCAATGAAGCGTTTCACTGCAAAAAAAGTATTTTGGGGATTGAGGACGGTTTGGCGGCGTGCCATTTGCCCAACTACCCTTTCACCTTCTTTGCTAAAGCCAACTACGGAGGGGGTTGTTCGCATTCCTTCTGCATTGGCAATCACCACCGGCTTGCCACCCTCCATAACGGCGACTACTGAGTTGGTTGTACCCAAGTCGATGCCGACTACCTTGCCCATGCGTTACTCTTCTCCTAAAGTGTCTTATGTATTTATTATGATTGGGCGGAACTACCTCTAGCTTTGTGCTATGGGATGAAAACACCTCAATGGTATAATAGTCATCATTAAGGCAGTGAGCTAAGAAGTGCAGCTAGAGGAGATAGTTGCAAGACTAGGATAGCATTGACGATGATTGCTGTGTCCAAGCAGCTTCAATTCTTGTTATCCGGTTACTTCTATGCACTGAATCTGTAAGTTGCTAAATGCACCTTAAATAAGAAATTTCTGCTTCTTTGAGTGCCTGAAAACCTTAATATTACCGCTATTTTAAACATTTGAATTTAACAAAGCGATTACAAACTTCCCTGAGTGCGATCGCGCGAGAACGCGATCCTTACATGGCAACAGCTGGACATTTTTTCGTCCAAGAATACATCCACCAGGAATTTTCCCAATGGGGGAGTGTGGAAATCCACACCTTTGAAGTCAGGGGTAAAGCTTGTAAGAACTTGATATTAAATTTACCTTCCCAAGCCAGAGGGCAAAAAAAGGATTTGCCACCGATTTTAATTGGCGCTCATTATGATGGCGTTCCGGGAACACCTGCGGCTGATGATAATGCCACAGGGGTGGCAGTTTTGCTGGAATTGGCGAGAAAGTTTGCTGCCCAAGCTATAAGATATCCATTAAAGCTGGTTGCTTTCGATATGGAAGAATACGGCTTACTAGGTAGCGCTGATTATGCAGCTCTGTTGCACCAACAAAAGCAACAGCTACGCTTAATGATCTCCCTAGAAATGCTGGGTTATAAGGATTCTACACCTGGTTCTCAAAGTTATCCCCCTCCTCTGGAACGCTTCTATCCTGATACAGGTGATTTTATTGCTTTAATTGGCAATTTGCGGACATTGCCTGACTTAATTGGTATGAGCCATAATATTCGCAAAGCTGGTGTAGCTAGTCAATGGCTACCTGTGCCGAATCGAGGTTTAATAGTTCCCCAAACCAGACTTAGCGATCATGCACCTTTCTGGGATTTGGGTTATCCGGCAATGATGGTGACAGATACGGCATTTTTGCGAAATCCCCATTATCACAAACCTAGTGATGCGATCGCTACTTTAGATTTAGATTTTCTTAGTGGTGTATGTGAAGGGTTAGAAATTGCGATTCGGCGGTTATGAAAAATATTAGACATATCCAGAAATTAAATATGCGTTATCCAGAACCCTTGTAGAGACGTAGCAGTGCTACGTCTCTATATTATTTTTGATATGCCCAATACCCCATTCCCAATGCAGTTGTTACCAATTACCACTTTGTGACTATGAGGATTGTACGAATTGACACGAAACAATGAGGCTAATGAATGCCAAGATCAAAAAAAGAATGCCCCAAGGATATTAAAAGTACTATGCCAGAATTACACCAATCAATTGCCCAGCATTACCACGAACGGACTAAATACAACCCTGAGACTCTTGCCTCCAAAAGTCAGCAGTTAGACTGGACTAAACAGCCAGTGCCTTTCAAAGAATACAAAATTGGCTCTACTATTGATCTCAAACCCTATATCCAAGAAAAATCAGAGGGATTTGCCAATAACCCAGATGCTCAATGGTGGCAAAGACTTTCACGGTTGCTGTTTCGCAGCTATGGATTGACAGCGAAAATGCCTTCTATGGGTAGTGCGGTATATTTACGCGCTGCTCCCAGTGCCGGCGGATTATACCCGGCTGAAGTCTATGTGGTTTCCCGTGGTACGTCGTTATTGCCACCTGGTCTGTATAACTACCAGTGTCGGACTCATTCACTGATGCACTATTGGGAAAGTGATGTTTGGCAAACTCTCCAAGGAGCTTGTTTCTGGCATCCTTCTTTAGAAAACACCCAACTAGCAATTATTGTCACTGCGGTATTTTATCGTTCTGCCTGGCGCTATGAAGATCGGGCTTATCGCCGGATTTTTCTAGATACGGGACATCTATTGGGTAATATCGAATTGGCTGGCGCGATTACTGACTTTCGCCCTCATTTAATCGGCGGCTTTGTGGATGAATCGGTAAACGATCTGCTTTATATCGATCCGCAACAAGAAGGTGCGATCGCTGTCTTACCTCTGGCAGACTTATTAGATGTCAATCAAAATTTGCCATTGGGATGTACTGCTTTACCTTCCGCCACCGAAACCAATTATCCCCAAATCCCCGATGGTGAATTGCTGACATATTTCCATCGACACACCCAGATTCAATCAGGTATAACTGGCAATCTCAATCTACCAGTTATCAAACAAGAAAAATCTTTGGAAGATAAATATAACTTTCCTTTCTGTTTGAAAATCCCCACCACCACTACACCTATAGACTGGGGAAAAAAGCTGTCAGAATTGGAAAATACAATGTATAAGCGACGCTCTACCCGCGCTTACAATGGTGATGATTTAACTTTTGATCAATTAAAAAGTCTACTCGATTTCACTTACCAACCGCAAAATTACATCGACCAAAGTTTAGATATTTCTCCAGACTACTTTGATTTGAATTTAATAGAAACATTTATTGCTGTTTGCGGAGTTAAAGGACTGGAGGCAGGTTGTTACTATTACGCGCCCAAAGCCCAAGAATTACGCCAAATTCGGTTTAAAAATTTCCGGCGAGAGTTACATTTTCTCTGTTTGGGGCAAGAATTAGGGCGAGATGCAGCAGCAGTATTATTTCATACAGCCGATCTGAAAGCTGCGATCGCTCAATATGGCGATCGCGTTTACCGTTATTTACATCTGGATGCCGGTCATTTGGGACAGCGCCTGAATTTAGCCGCAATGCACCTAAATATAGGCGTTAGCGGTATCGGTGGATTCTTTGATGACCAAGTAAATGAAGTTTTGGGTATTCCCTCTGATGAAGCTGCTTTATATATCACTACATTGGGACACCCAAGATAAAACTTAGATGTACATAAGCTTACCGTAGGCTACCGCAAATTAGCTTAAAAACATCTAAGTTAGATATAACAAGAGTCTTAAGCCCAAGTCTTTCTAAAACTGACTGATTTTGTGCAGTTTTATAAAGAATTAGTATAAATTCCGTTACTAAACTCATCTATCAATTATGTTGCAAAAAGTGTCCATAATTTGATAAAAATACGATGGGGAATATGAGCTTTTTTGAAACTCATACTAATTCTAGGTAAGACTACGTTTTATTTACATAGGGGTAATTCATAAATTGCCCCTATAGCCTGTAGTTTTTCATCACTTTTCTAAGTACATTTTCATATCACCTTTAAGCAACCTCAAGTGTCTATTCAGATGGAATAAATTATTCCCAGAAAACATAAATATTTTAACAATGTTGTGGAGTCAAAACTTTGGTTAAGGGATTTTCAATAAGTAAGTACATTATCCAATTTTGTGGAGTGTGTAACATGAGCGTCATCCATTACAGGCGTTCATGTTACACACCCCAGAATAAATAGTTAGTTTTTTGGTTTAGAAATTTTTAATCAAATTATTTTTTAATGTGAACATGAGTTTTGCTAATTTAATATCACATTACTAACATTAGGAAAAACATGATTTAATCTGCAAATTTTAGAAACATTTAATTAATATTTAGAGGATGTGTTGAAACTCATCTTGCTTGTATCAAAAAAAGCAACTACTGTGGTCTTCTCCCAAAGGGAAATGCTAAAAGCATTAGGAACCCGTGAGCGTCTAGGTCTTCGCAAGTAGAGCAAGTGGCGTGGCTCAAGAGATACCTGGATTTCAGATTTTTAATACGTAAGTTATGTTAATTTTATTTTGAGATTAAAGCCAATTAAATCTGGTATTTTACAAAACTTTTTCACACAACCACTAATGCTATTTCCTGAAAATGAAAGCCAACGGCTAGAAGTACTTCTTTTCTCTAAAAATCCTAACCCTATGTGGATATATAACCAGAATAATCTGCAATTTCTGGATGTCAATGAAGCTGCTGTTATTCACTACGGCTACTCACGAGAAGAATTTTTGCAAATGCGAATAACTGACATTTTTCCTCCAGAAAATGTACCTATCTTCAGAGAAGATTTAGGGAAAAAGCAGACTAACTTGCACTTTTATGGACAATGGCTACATCGGCGAAAAGACGGACAGATTCTGGATGTTGAAGTTGTCACGCATACAATAAACTATGCCAATTATAATGCTCGGTTAGTTAATATCCGAGACATTACAGAACACAAACGAATAGAAAGAAAACTTCAAGAGCAAAATGAATTTTTGCGGATAATTTTTAAGAGCATACCATTGATGATTGCACTTATTGATACCAATGGCAAACTTCAGTGGGTAAACCAAGAATGGGAAAGTGTTTTAGGCTGGAAATTTAAAGACTTCCAAGCTGATGATGTTTTGGAAGCATTATATCCTAATGCTGAGTATCGACAAGATGTAATTAATTTTATGCAGTCGGCACAACACAATTGGGCTGACTTCAGAACTCAGGTTCGAGATGGTGATTTACTAGATACATCTTGGACAAACGTTAAACTTTCAAATGGTCAAATTATCACTATTGGTCAAGATATCACGGAGCGCAAGCGAACTGAACTAGCTCTAAAAGGTCAAGCCGAACGGGAGCAATTGATGCGAACTGTTGCTCAACGAATTCGTCAATCTTTGAATCTCCAAGATATTTTGAATGCAACAGTTCAAGAAGTACGAGATTTACTTGGGGCTGATCGAGTAGTAGTTTATCAGTTTGACTCAGAAATGATCGGCACAATCATGGCGGAGTCAGTAGAACCTGGATGGAGAGTTTCTTTGGGGGTAGAGATTTATGATACGTGTTTTCAAACAGGCAAAGGAGCGGAATATTACCAAGTAAACAAACGAGCGATCGCTAATATTTATGAAGCTGGACTAACTGACTGTCATATTCGCTTATTAGAACAATTTGAAGTCAAAGCAAATTTAGTTGTACCCATTTTACTAGAAGTAAGTTCTCAAAACCCTGGCTCTCACCTTTGGGGTTTACTGGTTGCTCACCAATGCTCTGGTTTTCGTGAGTGGAAAAAAAATCAATTAGATTTGCTCGATCAAGTGACAGTCCAATTAGCGATCGCAATTCAACAATCCAGCATCTTTGAGCAAGCTCAGACTGAACTTGTTCAAAGACAAAAAGCTCAAGTCAAATTAAAAAATGCCTTAGCTGAAAAAGAAGTTCTCTTAAAGGAAGTTCATCATCGAGTTAAAAATAATTTGCAAATTGTCTCCAGTTTACTACAACTTCAGTCTCAAACGCTCAAAGATCCTGAAGCCATCAAAGTTCTTCGAGAAAGTCAAAACCGAATTGAGTCAATATCTTTAATTCATAAAAATTTGTATACTTCGGCTAATATTGGGCAAATTGATGTTGCTGATTATATAAATAATTTAGCAGCAAGCCTGCTAATTTCCTATCAAATATTGCCTGATAGAATTACTCTAGAAACTGATATAGATTCAGTGAATTTAAATGTCGATCAAGCTATTGCCTGCGGATTAGTTATTAACGAATTAATCTCCAATGCTCTCAAGCACGCTTTTCCGAATCAACAAGTAGGTACAATCAGTATTGCTCTACGCAATATCAATAATAGTATCGAAATGACTATCCAAGATAATGGAATTGGTTTACCAGATAATTTAGATTGGACAAATACTGATTCTTTGGGTCTGTCATTAGTATATGACTTGGTTACAGAACAACTAGAAGGCAACATCACCCTAGAACGTAATCATGGAACAGGATTCAAAATCAAATTTAAGCAGTTAACTTTGCATCAGTAAATATCAAATGGGTCAAGCTAGGATTTTAGTTGTTGAAGATGAAGTGATTGTGGCTAGAGCTATTGCTAGCCAACTCAGTCAACTAGGTTACGTTGTTACGGGAACAGCTTCATCTGGAAAAGTTGCCATTGCTAAGGCATTGGAAACTCAACCAGAGTTAGTATTAATGGATATTATTCTTAAAGGTGAAATGGACGGTATTGCTACTGCCAGCCATATTCGTGAGCAGTTAGACGTTCCTGTAATATTTTTAACTGCTTATGGTGATCATAATACTTTAGAAAGAGCCAAAATTACCCAACCTTTTGGATACATTGTTAAACCATTTACTACAAAAGATTTAAAGATAGCAATTGAAATCGGTCTTTTAAAACACCAGTTAGAGCGTGAACTACGGCAGAATCGAGATCAGTTAGCAACCCTTTTAAACTCAATAAGCGATGCTGTAATCGCTACAAATGAGCAGGGAAAGGTGACATTTATGAATCCCGCATCTGAGGCACTGACTGGCTGGCAGCAAAAAGATGCTTTAGGAAAAGAAGCGACAAATATTTTTCATATTGTCGATGAAGTCACAGGTACTATATTAGAAAACCCAGTGACAAAAGTCCTGCGAGAGCAGCAGGTTGTTTATTTAGATGAATTCACATCTCTGATTAGAAGAGATGGAAAAAGAGTTCCAATTGGTGATAGTGCTTCGCCACTTAAGGGAGGGTCAGATAAAATAAATGGTGTAGTAGTTGTTTTCTGGGATCTTAGCGATCACCGCCAAACAAAAGTCCTAGAGAAAGCATTAGAAAAGGAGCAAGAACTTAACCGTCTCAAGTCCTTATTTATCTCTACAGTATCTCATGAGTTCCGTAATCCTCTGACTGTTATTCAAACGGCAGTAGAGCTTATAGAGATGAAAGGAGCAAATTTGACAGATGTAAAAAGAGGAATTTATTTAAAGCGAATTCAAGGTGCTGTGCAGTCTATGGAAAAACTCATGGAAGAAGTGCTGTTTGTGGGTAGAGCGGAGGCACAAAAACTTGTATATAACCCTGCTCCACTTAACTTAGAGCAATTCTGTCTAGAGTTAATCAAAGATTTTTCTATTGTTGAAAGTAGCGTGTGTGAAGTTGTTTTTACCTGTCATAGCGATCGCACTGATGCTGTAATGGATGAAGGACTGTTAAATTATATGTTCGGGAATCTTCTCTCAAATGCGATTAAATATTCTCCCAAAGGTGGCAAGATTGAGTTTAATTTAATATGCGATCCAATTAAGAAGGTAGCAATTTTTTATATTCAAGATCAAGGTATGGGCATTCCAGAAGCAGATCAGGCTAGACTTTTTGAATCATTTTACCGAGGCTCAAATGTCCAATCAATTAAGGGTACTGGGTTAGGGTTAGTAATCGTTAAAAGGTGCGTTGATGCTCACAATGGTCAAATTAGTGTTACAAGTCAAATTGGAGTCGGTACTAAATTTACAGTAATTTTGCCCTTAAATTGCGATAGCTCAAGCGAAAGCTAGAGGTAGTTTTATTTTGAGAATCAAATTGATTATGGAATAGCCTTTTATCCTACTTTTTTCAAGTACTACAAATTACACTCCTGCTCAAAAAATTTTGTTAACGATGAAATGGCTATCGCTTCTTTTTCGCTAAATTTTCTCTGAAAAAGCAGAAAAATCAGGGTTTTTGCGAAGAATATTTCCAGATGCTAGTATTGTTGATCGGGTTTATGTACAGGTATTCAGTATGCTTCCCATAGAGACTGTTCTCAATTCAGAGCAAGTCACTCGGTTGTTTTCTCATCTTGAATTTGATGGAAAAAAGCTTAATCATCAACCGGGTAGTGTATTAGGAAGTACTGCATTGATTGCGGGAACCACTGTTGGGGCTGGAATTCTCGCTCTACCAGCCGTTACTCTACCGTCTGGTATTGTACCATCCACATCTGGACTGATTGCTGTTTGGCTCTACGCTTTAGTTTCAGGGTTATTGGTTGCAGAAGTTACCTTAAACACGATGCGAACAGAAGGGCGTGTAAGCATAGGTTTTTTGGGAGTTGTTGAGAAAATCCTTGGTAAGCTGGGAGCGCAAATGGCTGGTGGTGCATATTTATTTATGCATTATGCTCTCTTAGTGGCATACATCACCCAAGGTGGAGAGATTTTAGGATATGCGGCGGCAAAAATCTGGAGTGTGCAAATATTGCCAACGTGGATGGGCACAACGACTTTCACACTGTTATTTGGTGGCATTATGTATCTTGGGCGAGAAAAGTTTATTGAGAAATTAAACAGTGCCTTTGTCGGAATTGTCATCTTGTCTTTTTTAGGATTGTTGTTTTTCGCAGGAAGGCATATTCAGAGTGCCCAACTCTTATTTCAAAACTGGAGTGCCCTTGGTAGTGCTATTTCAGTGATGTCTGTGGCGCTATTTTTCCAAAACGTTGTGCCGTTAGTTGTGACGCAACTCGAAGGGGATGCCGGCAAAATTCGTCAGTCTATCTTAATTGGTTCTGTGATTCCTCTAATTATGTTCTTGGCGTGGAATGCCGTAATTTTAGGAAGCGTCAGTCCTGATATGCAATATGACGCATCTGATGGTACTGTTTTTGACCCACTGCAAATTCTCCGAGCAGGCGGTGCAGGAGAATGGTTAGGAGTTCTAGTATCTATTTTTTCAGAGTTTGCGATCGCCACATCATTCATTGGATTTGTATACGGATTGCTGGATTTGTTCGGAGATATTTTTCTTATTGCACAGAGAAAGCTTTCTAGCCGTCTCCCCCTCTATTCACTGGTTCTTTTCCCGCCGATGACTCTCGGAACGCTCAATCCCAGCATCTTTTTTACTGCTCTAGATTACACTGGAACGTTCAGTATCTCAGTTCTGGGTGGAATAATTCCGGCGTTAATGAGTTGGAAGCAACGTCAAGAACAAGAAAACTCAGATAGCACAAATCAACCACTCGTTCCTGGTGGAAAGTTGACACTCATTGTGATGATTGGAGTGGCATTAACCATGATGGGAAGACAAATTCTAGTAATTTACACAGAGTAAAACCATCTGCTCAATACCCACCCAACAGCAAAAAATCATTTTTTGTCACAACAGCCTTTTTGTGAACCATTCTTACTGCAATGCTAACCAGTATAATAACCTGGATATTCTTTACAAAAATTCGCCGCTAATCACTCTTGCTTTGCGTCCTTTGCGGTTCGATATTCTAAACCATGTCCACTCAACCCACAATCCAAAGTATATACACCGATGGCGCTTGCACCGGGAACCCTGGCCCTGGTGGTTGGGGAGTTGTCGTCTACTTTAGCGATGGCTCAATCCACGAAATGGGCGATGGATCGCCTCATACCACCAATAATAAAATGGAAATGCAAGCTGCGATCGCAGCCCTCCAATTTCTGCAAACATCTCAACAAGCCCAACCAATCACCCTCCACACCGATAGCGAATACCTGATTAACTGCGTTACCAAGTGGGTGAAAGGCTGGAAAAAGAAAGGCTGGAAAAAGTCAGACGGTAAACCCGTCCAAAACCAAGAGCTTTTGGAAATTCTTGATGAACTCAATACCCAACAGGTAAAATGGCAACACGTCAGGGGACATTCTGGTAACATAGGTAACGAACGTTGTGATGTGATCGCTCGCACTTATGCGAGTGGCAAAATCCCTTCGCTACAACAATTTACTTCTACAAATTTTTATAAATCTTTACCTTCCACAAATGAACTAAATGTAGCAAAAGTAGCTGATTATGAAAAAAAGTCTCGAATAATTAACCAAAGTCACCAAGAAATCAGTACTTCTGCACTAGAAATAACCGTTATGGAACCATCAACTGGGCCTACTGCGGCCAATATCGATGAAAAACCGGTAGAAATGAGGGTTTCGCAACTCCGCAGCTTGGTCGAAACTCTGCGTATCGCTGACGAAATTTCAGAAAAAGGCTACTTAATCACCAGTTCTGAGTTAGCAGACTTGATGGATGTCCACGCCAGCGCTGTTACCAGTCGTGGAGATCAATGGCGCTGGCGAAACTGGATAGTGTCACGGGTACGCCGTGAAGGAAATCAAATTCTTTGGGAACTGGAACGCGGGGATCAAGTAGGAGGTGAAGAGGAGTAGGGAGCAGGGGGAGCAGAGGAGAATATTTAATAATCAATGCCAATTCCCCATTCCCCACTCCCCATTCCCCACTCCCCATTCCCCACTATATATACTTGCGTCCTCGCCACTCGCGTGGCTTGTGGAACGCAGATAAGAAGATTCGCAGCACAGCTAGGGGATCAGCTAAAGGGGAAAGCCAGAATAACCAGCCACCTTTAGCACTTTTGCGATCGTAGGAAGGTGCGATCGCAATTAGCATCGCAAAGCGAATCATCACCAAGAATAAATTCAGTCCCAGTAGAAAAAGTAAGGGAATGGGTACAGAAGCGATTAATCGCGTCTGTAGCAAGTACGAGAGTGAGGGAGAAATCAATAAAAAACTGAGGACAATTAAAAGGGGTAGACCTTGAACAGATGTGAGTAGCCATAAATCTCCCCACAACTGAGAACGAGAAGTTGCATCTTTAAGATCGAGACTTCGCCCCCATTCCTTCCACGTCTCCATCGCCCCCTCATACATTCGTACTTTCAATACCTTTGCGCCATCTAAAAAGCCCACTTTATACCCAAGAGTTGCAATATTTCGTGCCAAGGTGACATCATCACAAAAAGAACTACTTGCGCTGCTGTAGCCACCCACAGCAGCTAAAACAGAGCGACGACACAAAAAACACTGCCCATTTGCCATCACCCGTTCAGGCTGCTCTGCATTAATGCCAGCAGGGTCAAATCGGTAAAGTAAAGTCATCAACAAAGCTGGTTGTAGCCAGCATTCTCCTGGATATTTGAGGATAAACTGGGGCGAAAGGGAAACTAAGTCATAGCCTTGTGCTTCGGCCGTCTTCACTAAACCCGCAACCAAACCAGGATGTGGTTGAATATCAGCATCCAGCCCCAAAAACCATTGACTACCCTCAGAGCTATATAGAAAACCGTTATGCAACGCCCAAGGCCGCCCCACCCAACCAAAAGGTAAGGGATCATCTGTCATCACGCGAAAGCGCGGATCTTTTTGCTGTGTGGCTTTTACTAAGTCAGGTGTACCATCACTAGAGTTGCTATCTACAACAAGAATTTCCCGAACTTCGTAGCTTTGCTGACTTAAACCAGCTAACAGAGGGCTAATGCGAAGCGCTTCGTTCAGTGTGGGAACTACGACACTAACCTTACCTAAAAGCTCTGGCGTTGGCTGTTGCGGTTTTATTGGTGGCAGCCTTCTTGGCCCCTTTAGCAAGCGCGAAAACAGAATCGCCGTTGCTGGTACTTGAATAAGTAGCAATAAAAAGGAGATGGCACTTTCTACTATTAAAGCGTTGTCTACTGTTGTCAAAATACTTATCAATTAAAAGTGCGACTATACAAAATAAATGGGAAATGGGAATTGGGAATTGGGAATTGCTAATCTCTGTTACTCTATTCCCCATTCTCCATTCCCCACTCCACAATTTCTAGGCTATTTTAAGGCAACTTCAACCTTTGGTACTGATACTTCTTTGCTTACTGGTTCAACAACAACTTGAGTGGGTGTGGTTGAACTCCTTAACCACAGCGCCACGGCGGGAACCACACCAAGGAATAGACCGAGCAATACAGGGATGGAGAACCCAGCAGCCAAACTTAGTCCGGCGGCGAAGGCAAAGTTAGTCAAATAAACGACTAAAGGTAGATTAAGTTGCGATCGCTCTAATTTAATCGATGTGTTTCTCCACAACAAGCCTGCCACACTCATAAACAGGGCGCTAGTGCCAAACCAACCTGCATAGTTCTGGTAAGGTGTGCCAAAGAAAGCTCCTGGTTGTTCCCAATACCAAAAAGGCAAAGAAGTTTGACTCATAGCTGGCTCAAGGGCAAAATCCCAGCAAGTGAAGAGTAAAGCACCAACAGCTATAGCCGCAATATGGCGACCCCAACTGGGTTTTTGAGCCACTTTCAAACCAATTCTCGCAATTAAATAAGACGACAGCCCAACATAAAACCAAGATAAAGGAATTGTGAAAGGAACTAGCCCCCCAATCTTATAACCCAAGCCACTTAAGTAGCTATAATCACCAAATGGAAAACCTGTGCTGGTTCCCAGTAGTTCACTTCCCAAAGAGATAAACATAGCCGGCAGCATAAATGCTAGCCAAGTTCCCAATCCCAGCGTCCGGTAGGCATAAATAGAGACAGCTATTGTCCCTAAGATGATATCAACTACACCGCCACCAGCCATACTTAACTGTACGGCAGTTTCTCCAACCTGCGATAAGTTGAAAATTATGTCGGCATTAGGTATGACCAGTAGCATCCCTACCAGTCCAAAGGCTTTTGACACGATATGACCAATCAGGCATACGCGCTCAACGATAACAAGTTGTCTCATGATAATTCCTTAACAAGATGTGACACGCGGCTACTCGGCTGCTAACAGTTTACAAATGTTTAACAACATATTTAAATACTTTGTGCCGCAATTCTCTACAAACTTGTTTGGCTTTCTTGGTAAGAGCATAACAGCCGATTGATTGAAGCTATAAGAAATATGATGATAAACCTTCTATTTTAAGCTATAGATTCAAAATATACATAATTCCATCTGCAAAAAATTCTGGGTTTTTGTCCTACTGATACCCGTATGATAAATAATTTTTTCCATGCAGGGATCTCATTGAGTGAAGAAAACCATTATAAATTAACCAAGCCCGAAAGTGAAGAATGATACATTTATGCCAGAAAATTACACCAGGAAATACGAAGTATACCGTAATCTAGAAGTTGTCGATGAATAACTTCTAACTTAATGGCTAATAGACGGCGATTTTTAAAAGGGGTGGCAGCACTTTCTAGCTTATCTTTAGCTGGTTGTGGCTGGAGACTGGCTGAAGTACGTGCTAATTCTAATACGAATGGTCAACGTGACCAACTTTATGTATTCACCTGGACACAATATACTGACAACCAATTACTGAGAACTTTTAGCACTCAAACTGGTATGAAAGTGCTGGCTGATGTGTATGATTCCAATGATGTCATGCTGGCCAAGTTGCAAGCTGGAGGTGGTGGCATTTACAGCATCATCAACCCATCTGATTACATGGTGCAGAAGATGGTAAACAAAGGTTTGTTAACAGAGATAAATCACGATCGCTTAATCGGTTTAGAGAATTTATTTCCCCGATTTCAGAATCCTAGCTATGACCGTAATAACCGATATAGCATCCCTTTTAACTGGGGAACAACAGGTTTGCTTTACAATTCCGAAAAAATCAAAGATGCACCACAAGACTGGGATTACCTTTGGCAGAACCAAGAAAAACTTTATCAACGGATGACCTTGCTTAATGATGTTCGAGAAGTTATGGGTGCAACCTTAAGGATGCTAGGTTATTCTTACAACTCCAAAAACGAACAAGAAATCAAACAAGCTTATAAAAAGTTGAAAGTGCTAAAACCTGCGATCGCACGTTTTGACACTGACGCTTGGCAAAACCAAATTCTGGCAGGAGATTTACTCCTAGCAATGTGCTATTCAGCAGACGCAGTAAAAATTGCTCAAGAAAACCCTAAACTCAAATATGTGATTCCTCGCAGTGGTTCTTCACTATGGACAGACACTATTGTTATTCCGAAAACAGCCCCTAATTTAGCTGGAGCTTATGCTTGGATCAACATGATTTTGCAACCAGAATTAGCAGCCCAAATCAGTCAACGCTTGAGTATTTCTACGCCTAATAGGGCTGGATTTGAGCAATTGCCAAAAACAATCCAAGACAATGCTAATTTATTTCCCGCAGAATCACTTTTAGCAAACTGTGAACGTGTTACTCCTGTAGGAGAATTTGAAGAGGTTTACGAGCGCTATTGGACTCAATTAACTAGCAGTTAAAATAGTTAGGAGTTAGATTTATAAGTAATGAATATTGAAAAAAATGGGATTTCCCAAATAGAAGAATTGCCTCGTCTCGGAGGAAATTGGCTGCAACCTTTGATATTACTTGCACCATCAGGGATTTGGTTATTACTTTTGTTGGTGCTGCCAGCTTTGATAATTTTCGAGTTAAGTTTAGTTGCAGACATTCGACCGGGAGATTTGGTTAATCCCAACGGAATCCAGAACTACATCCGAATATTTGATCCCCTTTACTTACAAGTAATTGTGCGATCGCTATTTTTTGCGTTGGGCACTACAATAATTTGTTTAATATTGGGCTTCCCTGTCGCCTATTGGATTGCTCAGATAGCGCCGCAGCGTTGGCGGAATTTGCTGCTATTAGGCTTTGTCTTACCTTTGTGGACTTCCTCGTTACTTCGCTCTTATGCTTGGATTACAATTCTTCGCCCTACTGGTTTGTTGAACAGTTTACTCAGCACTTTCGGCTTGCCTACTTTGCAATTACTTAATCAGAGTCAAGCTGTATTTATTGGTATGAGTTACAGCTTGTTACCCTATATGGTTTTGATTTTATATGCTTCTCTCGAAAAGCTAGACAAGCGGTTGCTAGAAGCGGCGGCTGATTTAGGTGCAAATCCGATGGAAACTTTTTTCCAAATCACTGTACCGCAAATTCTGCCTGGAATTACGGCTGCTTCTATGCTTGTATTCATCACAGGCTTGGGGGATTTTGTCGATCCAGAATTACTTGGTGGTGCTTCTAGTATGACGGCAGCACGGTTAGTTTATAACCAGTTTCTAGGAGCCACCCAAAATTGGGGATTTGGTTCAGCTTTAAGTATGACGTTAATTTTGCTGGTTAGTATGGCGATCGCACTTTTAATTAAGTTTGGCGAACCTGCACCCAAACGCTAAACTTTTGGTCGCTCATCTATAATAAGGGCATCAAACGCCAGCGAGACAACGGTTATGCTCTCACCTGATCTCAAAAATGCGTTACCAACTACTGATGAACTTCCTTGTTCAGACGATACACCAGTGGATAACGAAGACCAAAACTTTTTGCCCAACATTTTACTCTTCTTACTCAACTCTATTTGGGCAAATCGCCTAGATTGGTACTTTGGAGTAGATATGGGAGTTTATCACACCACAGGAGTAAATCCTAGAGTACCTGTAGTGCCGGATGCTTTTTTAAGTGTGGGAGTAGAACGGAAAAAGGGTGGTAAATCACGCAAAAGTTACGCGGTTTGGGAAGAAAATGGGGTAGTTCCAATATTCACATTAGAAATGGTATCCCATACCCCCGGAGGTGAATATGACGAGAAGCTAGATATATACAGAAAACTCGGTGTATTGTACTACGTAATTTATAATCCTGAATTTTGGCGACGCGACCAACATCAACCCTTTGAAGTGTATAAATTGATAGATGGAAGCTACCACCTACAAATAGGTGAGCCTTATTTTATGCCAGAAGTGGGTTTAGGTATTGGGCGACACCATGCTGTAATTGCCGGCATACAACAGGAGTTTTTATGTTGGTATGATGAGCAAGGAAACCGCTATTTGACAGATGCAGAACAGGCAGAACAGGAGCGAACGCGGGCTGAACAAGAACGGCGAAGGGCTGAACAATTAGCGCAGTATTTACGTTCTCTAGGTGTAGATCCAAATAATTTACCTGGTAATCCGTAATTACGAATTACGAATTTTTAATGATTTACCACCATGAGCAAATCATTTAAATCATCTGTATTACTGTTAATTAACCCCTTAATTGTCGAAAGAAACTCATTTTCTAAATAAGGCTTAGTCAAGTAAGCTTTTGCACCCAATTCTTGAGCAAGTTGGCGATGCTTTTCAGAGCTGCGAGAAGTGAGAATCACCACAGGGATTTTTGCTAATTTGGGGTATTGACGGAAATTGCCCAATAACTCAAAACCATTCATTCGTGGCATCTCTAAATCGGAGACGACAACTTGAATTTCTGGATGTAACTGCAACTTTTCTAGAGCTTCTACACCATTTTGAGCTTGGATTACTTGATAGCCCGATTTTTGTAGAGTCAGAGAGATAGTTTGGCGCAGACTAATTGCGTCATCTACTACTAAAACAACTTTTGGTGATTTATAATCTGGCTCTTGAGAATAATGGGGTTGAGTTTCTATCGTTTTTATGGAAGTAGATGCAGTAAGTAATGGTGTAGATGCAAAAGTATCTCCCGATATCGCCAAAGCTTTTTTATTGGAGGGAGAAGCTACTGGTAATGCCATGATATCAAGTGTTGTTTGTTGGATCTCGCTAGACTTGACCAGCAATAAAGCATCAATCACTAAGATGAGATTACCATTGGGTAAACTACTACAACCATAAACATATTTTGGCGGTGCGATCGCATTTCCTAAAGGTCTGATTACCAGTTCTTGTTCACCAATTATTTGGTCAACTTCCAAAGCAAACATTCCCTGATTTCGTCGGAGCAAAAGAACTGGATTTTTCGCTATGCTTGGGTCGTCAGTATTTGAGGTGTTGTATGGAGCAGCAGTATTCAAGAATGAATCATTATAATGAATCAATTTTGAAAGTTGACGGAGGCTGACCATAGTCTCATCATTGTCTGTGTTCCAATGAAAGACTTTTTGACCTTCAATTTCTTTAATCTGCTGCTCGGAGGGAATCAATATTTTTTCGATACTGTCCAAAAGAAGTGCATAAACAACACCTTTGGCTTGAACTAGCATTAATTTTTCTGTAGTCATAGAAAAAGGGATTTTGAGTATGAATATTGTTCCTTGGTTGGGTAAGGATTGAGCTGAAACTGAGCTATTAAGTGCGTTCATCTGAGTCCGTACAATATCTAAACCCATACCGCGCCCAGAGATTTCAGTCACTTTCCCAGCGGTAGAAAATCCAGGTAAAAATATCATGTCCAAAAGTTCAGGTTCGGCCAGATTAGAAGCATAGCTTCTAGTTTTCTCTTCAGTTTGTATGGGATAGAATTCAGCAGCTTTTGTGCGAATTCTGTCTAAATTCAATCCCTGACCATCATCTCGAACTTCGATAATAGTGTGGCTACCCTGATGATAGGCGCGGATTTCTATTAGCCCTTGTTCTGGTTTCCCAAGCTCTCGGCGAAGTTGCGGAGCTTCAATCCCGTGGTCAAAAGCATTACGTACTAAATGTAACAATGGATCGTAGAGTTTTTCTGCGATCGCTTTATCTACTAGTACTTCAGTACCACTAAGCTTCAATTCTACAAGTTTGGCATAAACATTCGCCAACTTATTTACCATCTGGGGGAAACGATTTAGGATATTGCCCAAAGGCAACATTCGTGCTTCTACTAAGCTCTCTATAATATTAAGAGTTAAATGCTCTTGTTTGTCACTAATTTGAGCAGCTTGCGTCACGAGCAATTCAAGAGATTCTGTGGTTTCTTGTAGTTGCAGTATCTCTTCTGTTGCTTCATGCAATGTTGTATGAAATTCTGTATATATATCCATTTCTAAAGAGTCAAATTTCACGGCAAAACTTTGCGTTTGTTGTGAGGAAATATTTGGTATTTGTAATGGTAGATCGCGTAACTCATTTAAAGTTTTTTGATGTCTAGTAATTTGCCGTATTAATTGATCAATTATTTCTTTAACTTGTTCATCTTGTAAACTACGTCTTTTTTGGTAAATCAGTAATTCTCCAGCTAAATAATTGAGGTGTTGCAGTCTTTCTGTATCTACTCGAATAAATGAAGGTTGGCGAAAGTTTTTAGTTTGAACATACTGTGATTTATCCTCTATTTCTTTATTGATCTGTGTAGCTAAATCAGGCATAACTTCAATGGCTGTTTCGGTAATACCTATAGCTCCTTGCTCATTTTCTGAATAATCATCATTTGGGGTTGTCACCACTGGCTCTGTTGGGTTTTGGCTAACTTCTCCCCCCCATATTGTCTCTAGTAAATTATCGGTAGTTTGAGAAGATACAGATTTAGATATTTCTTTAAAAACTAACAGTGTTTGCAGTTTGGGAATATCAAGCCAATTTTTCTCTTCGGTAGTAACAGGAGGATAGTTTTTATATTCTTGTGCTAATCTATGAATTCGGTTTTGTAATATTTTAATGACTGAGATATAGCTGTCAGATTTATTAACAGAATTCTGAAACTTTGCAACAGCAAATAAGATAATTAAAATTATCCCATGTCTATAAATACAAAGACTTTGGCTATCTTGTTCATCTTGAACAAAATCAAGAAACTTTCTCAGCCAATTTTCAATATAATCAAGTAGATTTTCTCTTTCTAACCTGGGAACCAGTAAATCTAAATTAAGTTCTGCTTTTGGTATTTCTATTTCATGATTAAACCAACCAAAAATATAGCGAATTACTTTTAGATAAAACTTGGCAGTTGTTGGATTTACAGATTCATTTTTATTGTTTTCGGATGTAGTGAGAAAGTGATAAAATTTCTCTTCATTAATAACAAAAATGTCAGTAGATAAATTATTTTGTAATTTTTCAGATAACTCATTATTTGCCACTATAGTGAATTTTCGCAAAGCGAGAGAAGGTTCTCCCCCAGATGTGCGATCGCCTTCTAACACCAATTTTTGTGCTTGTTGTAAATCGGCAAGGGCAATTTCAGCGATTTGCTGTACCTGAGTGGGGTTTGCTTGCAGCGCTGATAAAATTGTTTGAGAAATTTCTCCCAATCCAGGCAAATTTAGAGATTCTGCTAAACCGAAAAATACCTCAGCTTGGGACTGTAATAATTCAATAAATTCGTTATTATTTGGTGGATTGTTAACAGCTTCAGCAAGACTGTTTAGACGTTGCTCTACTCCCACCTCAAAAACTGACTGGACAATATCAAATCCCAATTCCTCAGAAGTGGGAATATGAGCCTCATTACCAAACGCATCACCTAGCTTTTCTTGTAACTGTGAAAATACTAAAGTTGCTCGATTTATTAGTTCTTCATCATTCACAGTGCTACCTATTAGCTCAGTATTTAATGCTATGCTAAGACACTCATAAGCTTGTAATAAAAGTGTTTGTAGTTCGGCATCAATTACTACAGTTGGGTTATATAAAGCCTTAAATACATCTTCCAAAAAATGGGCTATCATCTTAATAACTTCTAGCCCAACATTAGCAGCACCACCTTTAAGTGTATGAGTAGCTCGCATTAAATTATGAACTTTGGCAGTGCTATAACCTTCCGATAAGCTAAATAGTTCTTGTTCAATAATCTGTACTAATTCTGGGGCTTCAGCTAGAAAATAGATATATCCTTGTTCACGAATTTCTTTATCTGTAATCATATTTTTGATTTTAAGTTTTAGATTTTTAATTTGTTACGTAAAATATTGATGCAATTTGATGTCAGAATTTAAGTATTTCCTGACATCAAATCGCTCACTTTTTCTAGCGGTAATAAACCAACCTCAACAATAAGTTCCATCCAATAAAGACTTTCATCGGTTTCTTTCTCTACCAAGGTGAGTTTAGCAATGACATCTGCGGTTGACTTCCCACGGCAAACTGACCGATAGTTAGCTCCCACAGATGTTGCTGAACGGATTATCTGCTCTGCCGAAGGGCTTCTAATAAGCGGATTAATCGCAACGCTAGCTGCTTTATTCCCCCCTTAAAATCTTCCTCATTCATAATCTAAAATCTATTTGACTTTAAACTTGCTAGCAGTTGTTAATAGCTCTTGCGCCATCCCTGATAAATCTTCAAATACAGCCGCAATTTCTTGAGATTCAGCAAAAGTTTTATTAGCAATTTCTGCTACATCTTGCATTGATTTTGTGACTGTTACAGATTGGGTCATTTGTTTTTGAGTTGCTGCGGTAATCCGCTCGATTAGCTGACTAATTTCGGCAGTTGCAGAAACGATCGCATTCAAGTTTTGGCGAGTGTCACTGACAAGATTTGTGCCTTCTACTACCTGCTGAATACCAATTTCCATTGCTACTGCAACTTCTCCGGTTTCTGCTTGAATATCCTGGACTAATTTTTCTATTTCGATGGTTGCTGCTGCTGACTGACGAGATAAAGAACGAACTTCATCGGCTACAACTGCAAAGCCTTTGCCATATTCACCGGCACGGGTAGCTTCAATAGCCGCATTCAGAGCCAGTACGTTTGTCTGTGTGGCAAAATTACCAATCAAATTCACCACTTTGGAGATTTTTTGCGAAGATTCACTGAGGCGTTTAATCTTTTTGCTGGTTTGAGCAACGGTTTCACGAATTCCTTGGATTGCTTGTACAGTCAGATTCATCGCTGTATCGCCAGACTCTACAGTTTCATTGGCTTGTTGCACTGCAAATTGCACTAATTCGGCATTCGCCACCACAGCTTGAGTAGAATCCACCATGTGTTGAATTTCGCCTAATGCTGCGGTAATTTCCTCAGATTGTTGTTGCGCCAGATTAGTCAGTCCCGCCAGTGAAGCCTCGCTATTGGTAGAAGTTTGAGCAACTTGTTGAGCAGCCCCTTGTACCTGAAGAACTATTTGCCGCAGCGCTTGCAGGGTATTATTGTAAGCATCAGCGATCGTGCCTAGTTCGTCTTCTGTAATGGGTGCGCGTACTGTTAAGTCACCGTTAAGAGCGGGTCTCAGGGCTGTTAAGAGTTGAATAGATCGTTGTTGTAGTAACTCCTTGGCTGCCTTTTCTCGTGCTGCTGCTTCTGCTAATTTTGCTGACTGTGTTTGTACCTGCTGCAAATATTCGGTATGTTGTAATGCCAGTCCTAACTGGTTCCCAATGCGTGCTAACAACGTGACTTCTGATTCTTCCCAATCACGAGTTCCAGAGTTTTGATAAGCTGCCAGCAATCCCCACAATTGCTCCCCAGCAAATACAGGAACAATTACATAAGCTTTGACTTCAAATTGCTCTAAAATTTCAATGTGGCAAGGAAAATGACCTACCTGATAGATGTCATTTACAACAAAGCTTTCATCTTGGCTATACCGACCACCCTGAGTTTCTTGCAAGTGGGTATCTTCCCAGACGGTTTTGATATCGGGGCCTACCAGTTTTACCCAATTATGGCCTACTGATTCTGCTACAAATTCGCCAGTCCAATTAGGGTTGAATCGATAGACGGCGACGCGATCGCATCTTAGTAATTGTCTTACTTCTTGAGTAGTTGTTTTGAAGATTTCTTCTACATCTAAAGACTGGCGGATGCGGTTACTGATCTTGGTGACAGCTTTCTCTTGTTCTGCTATCTGAGCTAGTTTTTCAGATTTCAATCGCACTAATTCAAAATAATCTATCTGTGATTTAGCTAGGCTAAATTGCAAGCTAGTCTGAACCAAAAAGGTCACTTCCCAGGTTTGCCATTCACGGGGGCCAGAATTTTGATAAGCTGCCAGCAATCCCCACAATTTATCACCAAAGAATATAGGAACAATTATGTAAGCTTTGGCATCAAACTGCTCTAAAATCTCAATATGGCAATTAGCATGACCTACCTGATAGATATCATTAACGACAAAGTTTTCACCTCTGGCATACCGACCTCCCTTAGTATCTTGCAAGTGAGTATCGTCTAAAACGGTTTTAAAATCAGGGCCTACCAGTTTTGTCCAACCAGTACCTACAGACTCAGCCACAAATTCGCCACCCCATTCAGGGTTAAAGCGATAGACGGCGACGCGATCGCATCGTAATGATTGACGTACTTCTTGAGTGGTTGTTTTGAAGATGGTATCTACATCTAAAGATTGCCGAATGCGTCCTACTATCTTAGTAAAAGCTTTTTCTTGTTCAACTATTTGAGCTAGTTGTTCAGATTTTTTATGCATTTGTTCGAGATATTCGCCTTGCGAGATAGCCACACCAAATTGCAGTCCAATTTGGGTTACAAAGCTTTCTTCCCAAGGTTGCCAATCACGAGGCCCAGAATTTTGATAAGCTGCCAGCAAGCCCCATAATTTCTCTCCAGCAAATATGGGTGCAATGATGTAAGCCTTCATTTCATACTGCTCTAAAATATCAATGTGGCATTGAGCATGGCCCATTTTATAGATGTCTTTGGCGACAAAGCTTTCACCTTTGGCATAACGTCCTCCTTGGGTATCTTGCAAGTGGCTATCTTCCCAGACCATATAAAAATCAGGGCTGACCATTTTTACCCAGCCATTACCCACTGACTCAGCGATAAACTCGCCACTCCAGTCAGGTTTAAAACGATAAACGGCGACGCGATCGCATTTTAATAATTGACGTACTTCTTGAGTGGTTGTTTGAAAAATCTTATCGACACTTGATGCCCGCAAAATTTTGTCGATGACTTTAGCTACTGATTTTTTTGCTAGTATTCGCTGCTGTTCTTCTTTTTTGAATTCAAAACTTTTTAATTTGTAGAGCAGTTCTGTTGTAACTTGAGATAGCAGACTAATTTCTATTTCTTGCCACTGCCGCGTTGAATAGCAATTATTTACTGCCAGCAATCCCCATACTTTACCTTCTACTACTATTGGTAAACTCAAACTAGCTTTGATTTGAAATTTATCTAGTAGTTGCTTTTGATAAGGGGTAAGTTGAATCTGATTGATATCATCAATAACTACAGGTTCGATATAGTCTTGGTTGGTATATAAACCAAAAATAATTCCCGGAATATTTTCGCCTAGAGTAGGTGTCCAACCTAATGTTCGAGATTCTGCTAAAACATTACCTGAATCAAGGGAAGTAAACTGATAAATTAAGGCGCGATCGCAGCCAACTTTTTCTCTAATTTGCGCTACAGTAATTTTGAGTAGTGTATCAATGTCTGGAGCTTGGCGCAGATGAATTGCGATGTCTTGCAACTGTCGCCGCCAAGTTTTAAATTCCTGAGCGATGGCATTTAATAAAGATATTTCATTACTAGCAATATTTGCTATATTAGCGTTCCCATTCAGATTTTCTACTTCAGATATTAGATGCTCATTTTCATGGCTGTTGCTATACAAAAATGTCATTTGATTTACCTCAAAGTTTGTTATGGATAATAAGTGGATAGTAGGCAGGCAAGGATGGACTATTATTTGCTTATTAAAAATTAGAATTTGTCCAAAATTTATCCCCAATCATCTATTTCAAATTTTTAATTATGAATCTTCCAGAGGGGAGAATGGATGATCGTGATCGCATCCAAATTAAAAATCATATCTTCGGAATCATTAATAAAGTATCCCTGTAAAAAAGGTGATATTTTAGGATAGAATAGTTCGGGACTTGGGGGTTTCATTTGTTGAATATCCAGCCATTCAATATCTATAAGCTGTTTCACCAATAGTCCTAAATACTTCCCATTGTTTTCCAGAACAATCGCCATCATTATTGAAATTAAATTTGCTCCTTGTGAAATTGGAGGATAACCTAACATTGCCTCTAAATCTACTAACCAAAGCATCTCACCACGCCAGTTATAAATACCCAAAATGCTACTAGACATCTGTGGAACACCACATATTTCAGGTAATGATACTTGCAAAACTTCTGTGATGTGTTGTAAAGAAATGACAGCTGTATCTTTCACTCCCAAATTAAAACTTAAAAACTTTTCCTTGGTTTCCAAAGTTATTTATCCTTTGTTCTTGATTGTTTATATCTAGCCACTATTTGCCTTTATTATTCGATCTTGCAGAGCTTATATATTAGAAACAGTGACCTTTAATGTTCTTTCATTTATTGCTTTTTCACTAATTAATGAATTAATCGCTTTAGAATTACCACTAGTTCTTCTCTATCAATCGGTTTTGATAGATAACCATCAGCGCCCAACATATTACCCCAAATTTTATCTACATCACTATTTTTTGTAGAGCAAAAAACTACAGGTATTTTGCTAGTATTGGGATTATTTTTCAGTTCTCGGCAAATTTCAAAGCCACTTTTTCCTGGTAAAATTACATCAAGAAATATGAGATCTGGCTTATTTTGATCTATTTTGTCTTGAGCTTCTTCGCTGCTGGTGGCACTAATTACAGAATAACCTGCCTGTTGTAAGTAACGGCTGATTATTTCCATATCTGTTAAGCCATCTTCAACAACTAAAACAGTATTCATGATAATTACCCTTTAAAAATTTTTAAGAATGTAGACAAATTAGATATACAAATCCTAAGTGATTCATGAACAAAGATATGCAGGAATTACGCACAAAAGATTCCCCAATTCCCTTAAAAAAGGGAGCTAGTGGGAGTGCGCCAACGAGGTTTTAGGTTTTAAATGTGTAATTCCTGACATAGAAAGGACTAGAGACTAGCCCTAACCCCTTTGTCATAATCAATATTTCACAACTCAAATAGGACTGCTATAAATACAAAAAATTGTATTTGTCTAATTTTGATTCAATCTTTATCTATTAACCTCAGAAAAAGTACGTAGCGGACAGAGTTTAGTATATATATTTGTGAATGTTAAAGAATTTTATCAAGAAAGAATAAAAGTATTATTCGTCATAATTAAGGAGTAATTTTATAGGAATATAATCAAACAAAATTATTTAAAAATTACAAAAAGATAATTAAGTAGCTTTCATACTGCTACCTAATTATTGCTTCTGAATTCTGGCTTCTTTTTATAGTTATGGATGCGAGAAAGTCTATAGGTTGTAAAAATTAGATTTTGGCTATTACTGAGTTATAGTCCAATACTGAGAAATGAAATTTTTAAGCCAATCAGACTAACTGATGATTAATTATCATTGAAGAAGGCAGGAGGCAGAGGGCAGAAGGAACTTGCCTATTAGTAGTTAAACCAAGTAACTATGGCTACGCGAACAGAAATAAAAGTGGATTCCTATACATTGGCTTTACTCTTCTCAATGGGAACACTCAATGTAGGTAAATACTTACGTATTATACTCATTACCTTGTCAGGCGCTACGGGTTTAGTAATAAAATCTGTAGAACCGACTACTTTGGCACGAACTCTATCTAAAAGACCATCACTGCCTGTTAATATAATCACTGGTGTATTGGCAAAGGCTGATATTCGCCGCAACTGAGTGCAGATTTCATAACCACTGGCAACTGGCATAATCAAATCCAAGAAAATTAGGTCTGGTTTATCTTGAATCAGGGTTGGAAGTGCTTGTACAGCATCTTGAATTTTAATAAACCTTAGTCCATTGGAAGTAATAATATCCTCTAGCATTTTACAGACTTGAGGGCTATCATCTACGCAGGCCACTAATGGAGCATTCGGTTTCTTTGGTTGTGTAGTGGGAAGCTTATTGTTGGTCTGAGTTACTACTAAGGGCATATCAGGTACTTCTACCAATTCGATGATTCCTTTAAGGATATAAGGAAGCAACGAACGGGTGAGTGGTAGTACACTCTGCTTCATTTTCACAGCTAAATCTAAGAGAGTGAATTTGCCATTGATTAAATTCAAGAAGTTTTTGTAGACAGATAGACTTACCATCTGCTGGAGTTGTTCTGGTCGCCGCAAAACCGGTGCCAAATTAGGAGAAAAATTTGCTAAACCAGCAGATGACCAACTTTTCCATGAATCTTGCATGTGCTTTACAGACATTTCTGCACTCGTAAAGCTCATTGGTGTTTCGAGGATCACATCTTGGCTGCGATTGCAAGTTATAGAAGCAAAATTTCCTTGCAATGCTAAGTCAAATAGTAATTCTGCTATGGTGCTTTCGGCAATAGACTGAATCTGTTCTCTCTGAATTTTCTGTTTTTTGTAAAAGATTTCTAAAAGGCGGTAATCCCAGTAATCTATTGATATATCTTGTGAACGCAACAGCAATTTATCAACATCAATCTGAGGACAGTTTTGAGCCATGTGTCTACGCCAGCGCCGGAAGGGATGAGTACCCCCTGTTGCCCAAACAATACGTCCCAGGCGATAATAAAAAGTCCATTGACCACCCTTTGAACTTTTAATATTTAATTTGCCATTATATTGCAGTTGAGTACAATTTTTGAATTCATTAACTAAATTATTTGAAAGAATAAGTTCCGAGTGGGTCATATTTTATTCCTTGTATTAAAAAGCCAGTTATTGAAAAACCCACAGTAGTTATATAGTGGTCATAAGACACATCAAAATTGATATATAGCAGTCAAAATCAAGTTTATTAAAATCAAGGTATGATGGGAAAACAGCAAAAATCCTGTTAATCTATAAGTCCGATTTTATATAGTTTGTTATTAGTAGACTTTACGAATCAAGTAGCTTGCTATAGTCCACATCATTAGGATGGATTCACTATTAACTGATTATTTTAATAATTTTCATACGAAATTAGATCCGTATAAGTTCTGAATTTTTGTTTGAAATGATTAGTAATATTGAGGAATTTTTAACTTTATTTATTATAATTAGCTAGAAATGTTAAAAATATTTATTTAATTTTACATTTGTTAATACAAGTTAATTGAAGCGAGCTTTTTGAGGGAATATTATCTTTAAAAAAAGGTGTACTGCTCAGACAAGTAGCAGCCACCTATAGAGTATTTATTTAGGAAAATGTCTTTAAGATTGGTTGTGGTTTTGATAGCTCATAACAGCTGCCCTAAGATTACTTTGGTGTTCTGCAAGAAGCCGATCGCCATCCTCTTTTTCCAAACCAGTCCAGTGCATTAATAATGCTAGTTTAACCCACTTGCCACTACGTTCTAATAAAAAACCAGCAGCTTCCCGACTTAAGCCTGTGAGGTCTTGCAATATTCGTAAAGCGCGATCGCGTAACTTTTGATTTGTTACTGCCACATCCACCATACGATTACCATAAACCTTACCCAGTTTAACCATTACTCCTGTGGAAAGCATATTTAAAGCTAACTTCGTGACTGTACCAGCTTTCAGGCGAGTTGAACCGGCGATGATTTCTGGCCCTGTCAATAAACGAATGTCTATATCAACATCAATGCTAACTTGTTCAGCCGGAACACAGGCGATAAAAATAGTACTGGCTCCCCGTTGACGAGCCGCATGAATGGCACCGTGGACATAAGGTGTTGTCCCACCAGCAGTAATGCCAACGACTACATCTAGCTGGGTAATGTGTCGCCCAGCGATCGCAGCTTCACCATCTTCGATGCTATCTTCTAAATCCTCCGAACTGCGTACCAGCGCACCTGCGCCACCAGCAATAATCCCCTGTACCAACTCTGGGGGCGTACAAAAAGTAGGTGGACACTCAGCAGCATCTAGCACCCCTAACCTACCACTTGTGCCCGCACCAACGTAAAATAAGCGTCCTCCGTGACGCAAACGCTCTGCGGTGCTATCAATCGCTTCAGCCAACTGAACTTTCGCCGCTGCAACCGCCGCAACTGCTTTTTGATCTTCACTATTAAACAGTTCTACCAATTCCAGAGAACTGAGCTGGTCTAAGTTAAGACTGTTAGGATTTACCAGCTCGGTTAAAAGATGCCCACGTTCTTGCAAGTTTGTCATTTATCCTTATGTCCTTTGTCCGTTGTCCGTTGTCATTAGTCAGTTAGCGACCAATGACCAGTGACCAATGACCAATGACCAATGACCAATGACTAATGACTAATGACTAATTAAAGCAATCCTTCCAATTTGCGACGCATCTTCTCTAGTTCAGAATCAGATAATTCTGGTTCTTCTAGTGGCTGTTGATTGAGAGGGAAGGTGTCTTCAACAGTATCCTCCTTCTGGGCGTTTGCTTGCCAGTCAGTTTGTTCTACGTTCAGTTCTGGGGGAGTGACAACTAAATTGCTGTTTTCTGGGATGATTTCCCATTCATACCCAGCACTTTCGCAAAATTCCTTGATTTCCTCAGCATCCATTGGCTCTGGTGTCGGTGCGGGGAAATCCTGAGCTTCCAGCATTAGGGCAAAGCGCGTGGCATCGTCTTCTGACTCGAACATCAGAATTTTATTGCGTAGCTTGCCGCCGTAGGCATCGCCCTCCCGAATCGTGTGAATCCCCTCATTCTCCGTTCGAGCATTAAAAATCAACACAAAAACACGCATTGGTGTAATCATCTGTCTTTTTTAAAGTCTATTCATATTAAAGTTCTAGGTTGTACCTGTGCAAAAGTCAAAGGAACAATTTTCACTTTATTAAGATCAGATTTACCTGAAAACGCCAATATTATTAAGCATAAGTATTGGATCAAGCAAATACCGTAACTTAACTAATGAGGTCTTTGCTTTACTTGGCGTATCCTGGAAATGGCATACTGAATCAATGTGTCAGTTAATGCTTGTGTGTGCCAGCGACATCCGGCAATTAATACAGTGAAAGCAAATGACTAAATCTCCCCATCAAGATATTCACTCCCCGTCCCCTAACCGCAAGCGTCTGTGGTTGCTGGTGTTGAGCCGGGGTAGCATTGCCTTGAGTGGACTTTTACTGTTAGGAGTTATCATCGGTATTTGGCGGTTGTGGACTTTTGTCCAAACAGAGTTAACGCCGTTGGCACAACAAAGTCTGACTACTACACTCAACCGTCCAGTAAAACTGGGAAAAGTCACACAATTTTCGTTAACGGGAGTGCAGTTTGGCGCTTCAGCTATCCCAGCCACACCCACAGATCCAGATCGGGCGACAGTCGAATCTGTGGAGGTGGGCTTTAATCCATTACAACTAATCTTTAACCGCCACCTCAAGCTAGATGTTACCTTAGTCAACCCAGATATTTACATTGACCAGGATGACCAAGGACGCTGGGTTTCTACTACCATCGCGTCGTCAGGTGGAGGCAGTGCAATTAAAACTGATTTGGACTACTTGCGGTTTCGTAATGCCAAGCTGTCCTTGATGCCGCAGGAGAGAGGAGGGGAGGTAGGGGAGGCAGCAGGGGAGGCAGGGGAGGCAGGGGAAGCAGGGGAGGGAATATCTTCTGGGTCTACTACCTCTCCCGTAACATTTTCTCAACTTAATGGTTCTGCCCAACTTTTAGCAAACAACCAGTTAATTCGGTTTGAAGTGGGGGGGCAAGCAGACAGTGGTGGTAATATTTCCATTCAGGGAGAGACACGTTCTAAGGTGCTAGCGGGAAACTTTCAGTTGCAAGCACAAGATTTGCTGGCTGCGGATATTACTCGGTTGATTAAGTTACCAGTAAATTTACAGGCGGGTCGAGCCAATGGCGACTTGTTAATTCGGTTGACACCAGGGCAACAGACTTTATTGTATGGCAATGCGGCTGTGCAAGGGGTAACACTTCAAATACCCAAAGTCCCGCAGTTGTTGAGCAATAGCCAAGGAAATCTCCGTTTTCAGGGAACGGAGTTGCAGTTAAACAATGTTACTACCAACTACGGCAAAATTCCTGTAGTAGCTACGGGAATCATCGACACTCAAGCAGGTTTTAAGTTGGCAGGGCGTGTAAATGCGGTGAGTTTGGCTAATGCCCAGGATACCCTCAAGGTAAAACTACCTGTGCCGATCGCTGGACAAGTACAAGCTTCTTTGCAGATTACCGGATCAACTAAAGAGCCAATTCTCTCAGGCTCAGTTGCGACGATTCAAACTGCCCGCATTGATAAAGTTGATTTCAATAGCATCAGTAGTAAATTTGAGCTTGTTACTAGTTCTAATTCCTCTTTAATTACCCTAAAAGATATTCAAGGTAAAGCTAAAATTGGTGGTGATATCACAGGCGCTGGCACAATTCAACTTGGTAAAACACCGCGACTGGATTTAAATTTCGCTGCCAAAAATGTTCCAGGGGATGCGATCGCCAAAGTTTACGAAGCAACACCTGCGTTCCAAATCGGTAATGTCTCAGGTACAGCCCAATTAACTGGCGCTCCTACTAATGTCCAAACTTTGGTACAGTTTCAAGCCCCTAACGGAACTTACCCTGGAACTGGCGAAGTTGCGATCGCTCCAAATCGCAATGTCTCTTTCCGTAATGTAGCTCTTAATGTCAGTGGTGGTACAGTCCGGGCAACTGGTAGTTATCTTAATGAGCGTTGGCAAGCTGTGGCTGTTGCCTCTGGTGTAAAATTAGAACCCTTTGTAGACAAAAGTCAACTGCAAAATGTCTCTTTGGCGGACGCACAGTTCAATGGTCGTCTCATCCTCTCAGGAAACACCGCACCATTTAAAATTGCCACGATTCGCACTGATGGCGCAGGAGTTCAAATTGGTGGCGGCACAGTAGCAGTTTCTAATGTCCAACTGCAAGACCAAAGCTTCTCTGCTCAACTTGTAGCTAATGGTGTGCGGTTAGGGCAAATCTTGAAACAGTCTCCCCCAGCTTTAAATAATCCTTTGGCGGGTACGTTCCAAATCGCAGGTGACAGAGATAATTTCAGCCTAAAAACGCTCCGTGGCAATGGTGAGGGTAGCCTTGCTATTGGCGATGGTAAGGTTACAGCTAAAAATATCCAAGTGGCTAATGGTGTCTATCAGGCGCAAGTTCAGGCTAAGAATGTTCCTGTGCAGAAATTGGCAAAAGTACCACCACAATTTAAAGGGACGTTAACTGGTCAGTTCGATGTAGCAGGTTCTGTTGATTCTTTTAAACCGCAGACTATTCAAGCCAGTGGTCAGGCGCTGTTAGATGTTGCGGGTGGGACGATTACAGCCTCTAATATCCAAGTGGCTAATGGTGTTTATCAGGCGCAAGTTCAGGCTAAGAATGTTCCTGTGCAACAATTGGCAAAAGTACCACCGCAATTTAAAGGGACGTTAACTGGTCAAGCAAACGTAGCGGGTTCTGTTGAATCCTTCGAACCTAAAGCTATCCAAGCCAGTGGTCAGGCGCGGGTAAATGTTGCGGGTGGGACGATTACAGCCTCTAATATCCAAGTGGCTAATGGTGTATACCGGGCACAAGTTCAGGCAAATAATGTACCTTTGCAGCAGTTGGCAGCAGTACCACCGCAGCTACGAGGGACGTTAACTGGTCAAGCAAACGTGGCGGGTTCTGTTGAGTCCTTCCAACCACAAACTATCCAAGCTAGTGGTCAAGGACGGCTGGATGTTGCGGGTGGAACGATCGCAGCTTCTAATATCCAATTGGCTAATGGTCGCTATCAAGCTGTAGTTAATGCTGACGGTGTGGAATTAAATCGGTTCAATCAGCAATTGCGGGGCCAATTTGGCGGTCAGTTGCAATTAGCTGGCAATGTCGGATCGTCCAAATTAGCGGATGTCCGTGCTGCTGGACAGGTGCAATTATCCCAAGGTATCCCTGGCCTTGAGCAACCCCTGACGGCTGCGATCGCTTGGAGTGGTGAAAGGCTAACCATTGAGCGAGCAACTGCTCCCGGTTTAACTGTGACTGGTAACATATTAGCCAATGCAAAAAAGGCAGGTATACCGGAAATTACTGCCTTAAATCTCAACGTCCAAGCGCAAAATTACAACTTAAAACAGTTACCGATCAACTTTCCTAATCAGGTTGCTGTGGCTGGTAGAGTCGATTTTAATGGACAAGTTACTGGTAAGCTGCCTTTACCAAATGTCGTAGGGCAAATTAATTTACGAGACTTAGTTGTTCAAGATATTGCTTTTGAGCCGTTGTTAACTGGAAACATTGATTCAGTACGGGGACGCGGTTTGAGTTTAAACTTGGCAGGAAAAAGCGATCGCTTGGCCTTTAATTTAGATGCCAATAATCGCCCGAAATCCTTCTTAGTAAAATGGCAGGAAGCATCAGCCACAGGTAATGTTCAAGGGAATGACTGGGCGCTAAAAGTTGCAAATTTCCCCTTACAAATATTGAATTTAACTCCGCCACCAATTACTCGATTAGGCGCTGGTAAAATAGCTGGGTTGTTAACTGGGGATTTGCTATTTAATCAGCAGACATTGGCAGCAACGGGGAATTTAGCGATCGCTAATCCAAAAATTGGCTGGCTTAAAGGCGATCGAATAGCTGCTCAATTCCGCTACAGTGATGGGAAAGGCACACTTACCAACAGCGAATTTGTCAAAGGTAAAAGTAGCTACGCTCTTGTCGGTACGTTTGCCCAAAGCTCTAAAGGGCCTCAACTACAAGGTAAACTGAACGTCAGCCAAGGAGAGATCCAAGATGTTTTAGCTTTAGCACAGATATTTGATTTACAAAATTTGCCAGGTGGTTCAGCAGAAATCTACGGTACAGCAGAGGATCTAACTACCACCCCCCAAGGAGTACCAAATCAACCCTTATTAACCCAAATCCAACGGTTTTCTGAAATTGAAACTTTGGTAGCAGAACAGCAAGAACAGCGACTTAACTCCACTCCAATACCAGATTTGGCAGACTTAAAGGGGACTTTCAATGGGCAAGTGGCTGTAAATACAGCTACAGCCAATGGATTATCAGTGGATTTTAATTTGAATGGACAAAACTTTGCTTGGGGTAAAAAGGAAGAACGAAATCGTTATTATACTGCTGATAAAGTGATTGCCGAAGGCAACTTTGAAAACGGTGTTTTGAGTTTGCGACCTTTACGAATTGAATCTCAAAACAGGTTAATTGCCTTTACGGGTAACGTTGGCGGTGATGAACAATCTGGCCAGTTGCGGGTGAATAATTTTCCGGTGCAACTACTGAATAATGTTGTCAAATTACCAGTTGGAATTACAGGGAATCTTAATGGTACAGCAGCTTTAGCAGGCAGTATTGCTAATCCCCAAGCTAGAGGGGAATTGCAAATCACAGAAGGATTTTTGAATCAAAAAGCAATAGAATCAGCAAGGGCAAGTTTCAGCTATGCCAACGGACGCTTAAACTTTGGTAGTACTGTAGCAGTTGCAGGGCCAAAACCTGTTGATATTACTGGCAGTATCCCTTATAAATTGCCTTTTGCAACCGTTGCACCAGACAGTGAGCAAATCAGTTTGGATGTGAAGTTAGAAAACGAGGGATTGGGACTGTTAAACGCATTGACTAATCAAGTGGTTTTTGAAAAAGGTGAAGGAGAAGTAGACCTTAAGGTACGCGGAACATTGCAAAAACCCCAAGTAGAGGGAATTGCTACTGTCAATGATGCTACTTTTTCAGCTCAGGCATTGCCAGGTAAGCTGAGACGTGTCACAGGTAAAGTGCTGTTTAATTTTGACAGCATCTTAGTAGAAAATCTTCAGGGTAGATTTAGCCGTGGGAAGGTGGAAGCTGCTGGAGAAATTCCCATTTTCAACAATCAGAACGTGAGTATCACCAATCCCCTAACCGTTAATCTCGATCAGCTAGCCTTAAATCTCAAGGGACTTTACCAAGGAGGCGCTAGCGGCAATTTGCAGATTACTGGTTCTGCCCTTAACCCAGCGATTGGCGGTAAAGTAAGTTTATTTGACGGTCAGGTATTGCTGGCAGAATCTACCGATGCGACTTCATCTGCAAATAGTAGTCTCGGTGTATCACCCACAAAAGATAATAAGCAGAGTAAAGCTGAAATTGGGAATGGCAAGGGAAATGCGTTGGCTCAAGGCTTGCCGTCAGGTATCGCTAGATTTAATAATCTAGATTTAGAACTCGGAAAAAATGTCCAAATTACCCGTCCCCCTATTCTCAACTTCCGCGCCACTGGTAATCTCATCGTTAACGGCTCAATCAATCAGCCCGTACCCGATGGTACTATCCAGTTAGAACAAGGAGGGGTGAATTTATTTACTACCCAATTTAATCTTGCTCGTGGCTATAAACACACTGCAACTTTTAGTCCCTCTGAACCCCGCGATCCCAACTTAGATATTCGCCTATTTGCCAAAGTACTGGATGTAACTCAAAGTAATGACTTTGGTAAAGTGAATTCCACAGGTTTATCAGCCTTAGAGAGTGTTCGAGTCGAAGCCACTATCAACGGCCTAGCCAGCAAACTCAATGAAAATTTAGAATTAACAAGCAGTCCGTCACGTAGTCAAACCGAAATTGTTGCTCTTTTAGGAGGTGGATTTGTAGACACCCAAGGGCGTGGTGACAGTACTTTGGGACTAATTAACATTGCAGGTTCGGCTGTGTTCAATAATTTTCAGTCTGCTTTTAACCAGATTGGGAATACCTTTGGTTTAAGTGAACTGCGGATATTCCCTACCGTTATTTCCGAGAATCCTGAAGCTGGAAGGAGCAGTTCAACTTTGGAATTAGCAGCCGAGGCTGGGGTCGATATTTCTACCAAAATATCTGTTTCTAGTATTAAGATTTTGACAACAAATGACCCTTTCCAATGGGGTGTTAATTACCGGATAAACGATGAATTTCGTGTGCGTGCTTCCACTAATTTAACTGATGATAGTCGTGCAGTAGTGGAGTATCAAACGCGGTTTTAAATTATGTGTTTTATCGTGCAGACTTATTTACATTCCAATTAAGCTGCATAAAAGTTTAAAATTACGCAACAAGCAATTAATTGGAGAAGTTTAACAACAGATTTATAACTCAATACGGTTCAGTTAGTCATAAAATCCTTTTGTCAGGAGTGCTAAAAGTTCCCATTAAAGGGATTACCAGTCTTTTCTTTCATCGCAATCCCCAAGATGACTAAAGCTGGCCAAAAAAGGTAAGCTAAAATTTCTAAATTCTCACCAAATGTGTAAAGGAATATTGTAAAAATTATACTTAGTCCCGACTTGGCTACATTGCTTGTTTGGCATTTAATTAAAAATTCGAGAAAAGTCCACAACATTGGCACAGCCAAGGCAAAAAATCCGACAATTCCTTTCACAAAAAGTATCCCAAACCAAGAGTGATGAGAACCAATCGGCATATGTTCTGCTACATGGGGCCCTTTTTCGACAACTCCATGTCCCCAAATAGGAGCCTCACTTTCCCATCGGTCATAAGCGATTCGTCCCAAGGCCGCACGCACCCTAGATGAACCTGCACGAGCAGCTTTGAATGCATCGTTAAAGTTTTTATATGCTTTGATAATTGACGGACCAAACAGACCCATTACAGGTGAAGCAAAACCTAATACAATTAAAACCCTAGGTCGAGTCAGCCTGGATAACAACCAGGTTAAAGATGACACCACTACCAGATTGACTAAAGCCAATCGGGAAGCAGAGACTTGACACATAAGCAAGCTACCAAATATTGCCAGGACACGCCATTTTATGGATTTTTCTTGAAAAGCAAAAATCAAGTAGATATTCGCTACAAATCCTAAAGCTGGGGCCCAAGGCGTAAATAGTCGCCATCGAGCTGAACCAGCTTCAGGATCAACTTCATAAAGATTCATCGCAAAAAAGTCTGGCCCAGGCCCCCCGACTGCTTGCAGGGGAGAGACATACAGGGTTGCAGGTAGATGTGCAAGATAGGCTATATAAAAGAGCGGAAAGAACAGCAAAGTCTGATAACAAACAACACAACCTGCACGATACACCAACTCAGGACGAATATTTAAACAGCCAATAAGCGGAAATATTGCCAATAATGCCCACCCTTTAGCCCACCCTAAAGTTGATTTAATTATCTCTCCATTACTCAAATTATAATCAAGGTGACCCATCAATAAAGCAACTAACATTACTATCATGGCAATTATCCAAACCCAAACTCCAAAGGGAATGGTAACTCGCTCTTCAACAGGAGTTTGAGAATTTTGCAGCACAAGTTTTTTGCATAGATAAAATACTAATATCCAGGCAATAACTGGTGCAGCAAGATAAAGTCCGCCAATTACATACAAGCCATATGTCCAAGTGATTGTGTACCAAACCATACGTTCCTCAAAATTACGAGGAGTTATTTCTTCTTGTTTAGCCATAATTAAATCACTCGGATTCTGATTTAGTTTTTGATATCATTTGGGAAACTCTTGTTTTTAACTTTTGACGCCACCACAATATAACTAGTGCAGATGTACAACAAATAGAACCGAAAAATGCTCCTGCGTATACAAACATAGGTTTAGGTGAACTAGGCTTATCAGGTAAGGTCGGTTCGACTAACATTTGCACTAATGGATAGTCAACAAAAATGTCAGCTTTGCTCAAGTCTACTTTAGCTAAAGTAGAACTGAAAACAGCTTCAGCAATTTTGACATTTCTCTCCAGACTATCTAGAGTAACTTCTTTCTGGGACAATATTTTTTGTCGGGTTTCTAACAATTTAATTTGCTCTTCTAAACCCTTAGCCTGGGCTGCAATGCCTTCGTGTTCTGCTTCTAATCCTACTAAACTCTCAAACAAAGAAACTCGCCCTGCACCAGTTGTTAAATATAGTTGTTCTATGCTTTCCTTATCTATATTTCTTTGTAATAGATAACGAGCCCGGGTAATTATAGCATCTTGAGCCGCCGTCCATTTAACCTGCTCACTAATAACTTGAGGATGATTCATTCCCCATTTAGAAAGCAAAATTTCTAAATTACCACTGGATTCACTATAGTCTTTTAAATATTGTTGGAAAACTTGATCGGATTGTAGAGCTAAAGCATCAGCGGCTTGCTTGGGTGATATACGCAAGTTATTAGATAACTGCTGAAGACGACTAGCAGTTGATTGTTGTTGTGCTAATATCTCAGCCCGTTGTTTACGCAGTTGTTCTATATTAGTTAAAAGATCTTTAATTTGTTCAACTGAATTTAAAGCAGCACGAGCCTTATATTTAGATAGAAGATTTTGTGCTTCTTTAAGTTTAGCCTGAGAACTTAATAAAGATCCTTTAGTTCCTTCATCTCTACCAGCTGCTACTTCAGATCTAAGTATGTTAAGTCTATGCTTTAAAGCCTTATAAATAGCCCAGGATTTCTGTTGAGCTTCTTTTGCACTAGAACCAGTAATCTCAAGTTGGATAACTGTTGTGTTATCTATTAATTTTATATGTGGCTTCCCAAATTTTTCAGAAGGTATCTTTAGAGAAGCAGCAGCTTCGTTTAAAAGAGGTTCACTAGTAATGATGTAATTGTAGTTAGCTCTGGGATCTGATGAAGAACTGCCAAATGCAGAGACACTAGAAGATGAGGCTTGACCAATATCAGGTATATTAAAATTAACTCCTGCCCCGGAACCTGGTATAATTAAAGCCCAATCGCTGTTATAAACTGGCTTTGCTTTTTTTAAAGAAGTTATAGCAAAACCCCAGATTAAAGAATTAAAAATTAACCCCAAACCTACGTAACGAAATGGTCGCCATAGGTTTATGCCCAATCTCCAACGAGAGGAATAAATTGTCTTTTCTGTACTCATTTTGACATTTCGCTCCTTTGATGGAATCGAATAATAAACTCAAAGGGTTGTTTGTATTACAGCAGAAATAATTTTGACATTTCGCTCTTTTGATGGAACTGAATCATAAACACAACGTTTTTTTATCTGTATTCACAATAGGAATGAAGTTAGCAAGTTTTACATATTTTCTCTAAATTTTTAATATGGATATTAAAGTAGCAAAAAATTAATTATTTATAAGTTTATTTAAAAATGGAAAATGGTAACAAAAATGGTGATAACCACCCGCCGATCGTATTGAGCAAATCTTTGACGTTAGTAAACCTTGAATCATAGCAAATTACACCGTCGTAAGGCATTAAAAATGGATTTTGTATATCATTTTCAGACTTTCTCAACAGTTCTTCCACAGGTCGATCTAGATATTTAGTCTCACCAGTAATCCGATCTGTGCGGACTAAAGTTGTCCGTCTATGAGCATTAGTTGAGCGAGTTCCCCCCGCACAATTCGCTGCAATCACAGCTTGAGATAAGTGAGAACCATAAGGAAAACTGCTAGAATCCTGATTAATCGAAGCAGTTGCATTACTAGTAGCAGGAACTGTTAAATTAGACATATATACCTTAATTCCTGGTGGAGTAATGCGAGATGGACGTATCAGCTCAGGTTGAAATTTTTCTGCTTTAGGAACTACAATTTGATCCCCAGCAATCAGCGGCACATCGTCAAAAAATTCACCAGTAAATACACCTGATATATCAATAATTTTTTCTTGATTACCACGAATTAGGCGAATTTCTTTGATATTCGCATTTGGCATTACTCCCCCAGCTGAACGTATGGCAGAAGTTAAATAGCGATCGCCTGGGTAATTGCCAGATATTTGAGTCGATTGTTGAGCCAGAGAAGCTTGAGCGTCAGAAGCAGCATTGACTAATACAGTACCAGGTTGAAAAAGCTCGCCAGCTACACTAACTTGCACAGGTGCCCAGTAGACAACTTTAACGCTTACCTGAAGAACATTCGGTTTAAAGATTCTTGCCTCCAGCAAAGCCTGAGAAATCACTTGTTCTACTTGTGAGGGTTCTAAACCTTCTACAAGTAAAGGCTGGAGATAGGGTATATTGAGCGTGCCATCTAGATTAACTACATAACTACCGCTAAATCCTTCTCCCTCAATAATAAATATATTGAGGCGATCGCCTCTAGAAAGAGGTAAAGCCAAACAAGGTGTTCCTAAAGCCAGAGTTGTTAAAGCCACATTTATGATCACTAGGGCTTTTTTTTTACAGAAACTATTAAACATAAGAAAACTAGCTGTAAATAATACTTCAATTAATAATGAGATTCAATTGAATCACATTATTAATTGAAATACAATTAAATTTATCTATTCTGATTACTCTCTAAATCCTTCTATAATATCCAGAAAATTATAATAATAAACAGAGCATAGGCAATAGCCATCAGTAATAATAACTATAAAAGCTGATCTTAATATCTATAACCGTAAATTTACGGTAATTTTAATTTTATTGCTGCCTGTGCAACTCGCAACAGCTACTAAGTAGACACAATCTACCTGTACATTTTTAAGCAGCAAATTATATTTATAGCGGTTCCTAGTCTGCTGAGGTACAAATTTATCTGTGTTCATCTGTAGTTCATTATGTCTTTGTGTACCTCCCTGGATCGATAAACGCTATACCTATTTTCAAACATTTTCTTTTAAAGACAATAATTTATGTAGAAATGCTGAGGCATGGGGAGATAATTTTATTTATTTTATAGATATTAATAGATGTATATAAGTTAGCGATAAGTTAGCAAAAAAAATTGGCTTGTCCAACTGAAAACTATTTAAACATTTATTTTGTATAGAAAAATGTCTCATCCCAAAAAAACTTTGATTTCATTCAATTATGCAATTTAGATGTAGGCTATTGAACTAATCTTATAATGAATGTGAGAAATAAATGTCCTTAAAATCTACACTCAAGAAAATTGTTCCTCTAAGAGTCTTTTACAGAGCCTTGTATCGTAGCGGGATGAAATATAAATTCCGTAAACCCATCATTAACTTCTTGAAATTATCAGGAATGCAGGTGGTAGATAGAAATGATTTACTCAAGACCTCTCCATTTTTTTTTCAAGACACAGATGAGGTAAGTTCTCTCAAGAGAAAAAATGGAGTAGATCACGAAAAGTTTAAGGAATTTGAAAATTTAGTATTTGCTAAACCATTTGTAGCCAGTATCAAGAATGGTGAGCTAGCCGGAAAAAATGCTACTGGGTTTGATAGTCAAGGTAGGGTTATCTTAGAAACAAGCTGGCCTCAATATACAGCAGATCATTTAGCAAGAATTTTATCTCTGAGAACTCTATTCTTAAAAAAGTTCTACCCTTGTACTCATCAAGACACAGTTTTTTCTCTAGTATGTCCTTGGGATAATAATTATTTTCATTGGCTAATCGATTGTCTCACTAGATTAGAAGGTGTAATGGAGTATGAAAGAAAATTTGGTGTCAAAATCAAATTAATCATTCGTCCAAATTTACAACAGTATCAAATAGATAGTTTAAGATTACTCGGTTATAGCGAAGAAGATTATCAAGAATGGAATGGAAAAAGGATGTTAGTAAATAATTTACTAGTTCCTTCCTTTCGGCGTTCTATGCAAGATGAAGATGGATTTTACTGTCACGTTTCCCCTGCTTCTTGTCGTTGGTTAGCGGAACGGATAATTAATAATCTACCGGAAAACATTAAGAGTAAACCTACTCCTACCCATATTTATGTCTCAAGGCGCAATACCTTAGTTAGAAAGGTAGTGAATGAGCAAGAAGTCATTCAGGAATTAGAAAAGTTGGGTTTTGTAGATTATGTGACGGAAGATTTGAGCTTTGCTGATCAAGTTCATTTGTTTGCTAATGCAAAGATGATAATATCTCCTCATGGAGCAGGATTGACTAATATTATCTTTTCTAAAAACTTAAAACTGATTGAACTATTTGCAAAAACTGTACCTGTTGCGTCTTATTATGAGCTTTGCGGCGGTTTGGGATTTGAGTATGGAGCGTTGCTGGGGGATTCTCCGAAAGGCGACTTAAGAACTCATGATGCAGATATGATTGTTGATACCCAAAAATTATTAGACCTCGTGAAGAAGATGAACGTTTAAGAAGCCAGTTTAATTTTTGGGTGTTGCATCAGTACAACGTTTTGCAGGTCAATAAATTATAAAAGGGTAAAGGGTAAAGGGGAAAGGGGAAAGGGATGATGATTGTCGCGCCACTTGAGGGCGTTAGCGGAACGGGACGCAGTACGGTTTTTACCTTCCTCATAAAATTTGGATTATTTCGCTTGACTTTGGGCGTTAGCGGAGCGGAACGCAGTACGGTTTTTACCTTTTCCCCTTCCCCTTTCCCCCTTCCCCTTCTTCATAAAGTTAGGGGCACAACATTGTTGTGCCTTTACAATTATCTTAACTTCACGAATAATCTACTTAATCAGCACCACCAAAAATTGTAGTAGTCTATCGCATTAATTCTGTTGAAATGCAAGATACCCGACTTTTTGAAAAAGTCGGGTATCTGATTTGACAGAATATGATGTGAAAAAGACAAGTCAGTCTATTGTATAAGTCCTGGTTTGTCTGAAAAAATAGGCTGTCTGCGTAATATGCGTATTTTTTGGATAGCATAACCCTCGATTTTGTTATAAAGGTTCTGTGGTAAGAGCCAGAGTAAATAGGCTGCTACTAAAGTAAAAATTGTAAATCGAGGTTCTTCAAATACTATCCGCCAGTATGTTTTGAGAGCTTGGTGAATCAATTGTACGGCGACAGCACCCATACGCAAACGCACAGATGTTCGTGCTAAATACCGTAACTGATACGCTTTAGATAAATTTTCCCATTGAGTAATTAAATGAGGTGCGTAAGAACGAGTCTTTTCTAGTACCTGTTCCCAGGCTTCAAATTGCTGCAATAGACTTGCTGAAAGACCTTGAGAATTTACTCTGTATAATGTCAAAGTTTCAGGAATTCCTTCAATCTGCCAATTGGTTTGGATAGCAACACGCAGCCAACATTCAATATCTTCTGCACGCCTAAAGGCTTCATCAAAATAAAAATCTTCGACAGTAGCATAAAGATTTGCAGTAAATTTAATTTCCTCAAACACTTTTCGTCGCACAACTGGCGCTGATCCATTACCAACGTGATTACCTTGAAGTAAATAGAATGGGGTAATTTCCTTGAGTCTAGGCATTTGATATTCATTCATGAACTCCCCAGTCTCATTGATAAAAGCAGAACGGCTAAAACTAACGCCGACAGAAGGAGAGTTTTCTAAATGAATGAGATGTTTTTCTAGTTTTTGTGGTGTCCAGAGGTCATCTGAATCTAAAAATGCTAGATATTCTCCTTGTGCATGGCGAATACCAGTGTTTCTCGCTCCAGCTAATCCTCTATTCTCCTGAGAGATAATTCTGATTCGCGCATCTGTAAATTGCCGACAAATATCAATGCTTTTATCTGGCGAGCCATCATCTATCAATAATAATTCAAAGTCTGAGTATGTCTGCGCTAAAACTGAAGAGATGGTGTCAGCAATGTAGGCTTCAACTTTATAAACTGGTACGATGACCGAAATTTTCGGCATAGAATTTATCAAATTTTTGATTTAGATTGAGGTTTTGAGAATTGTATCTGGATGTGTGGCGATGACGTATCTACTTGACCAAATGGTGAAGATAGGTATGGTGAGAATATGAACAATTAGGACTGCGGTTGCAACACCAACTAGACCCCATTGGAGACCCACAACTAAACCAACTACTAATATTGCTGTAAAAATTAAATTCCATTTCAAATCGATATCTGGTTTATTAACTGCACGCAGAATTTGCGAAGCTGCATCTCCAAAGGGGCGAGGAATAGCGGACAAACAAATAAGAATCAAAATTGGCACTGCACCTGCTGTAACCCACTTTTGACCAAAGATTAAAGGTACATAAAAAGGTGATAGGCTGGATTGAAGTAAAATTAGTGGGATTGTAATTAAAGCTACTGTTTTCAATCCCTTAAAGAATCGTTCTTTTAAACGCTCAATATTATTACTGACGGAGCATAAATAAGGAAATAGAGCAGATCCAAATGCTGTAATAATACCAAGACTAATTCCTAATCCAGCATTAAAAGCAAAATAATATACTCCTAATTGCTCGACTCCTAAAAATGTACCAACTAAGAAGTAATCAATATTATTCCTCAGAGTTGTTAGTAATTGTGAACCTAATATATTACGACCGAATTTGACTATTTCTTGCCAATTTTTTAACGTAAATTTACTATTGACTCGCCAAGAATGATTAGTATAACACCTCCATACCCAAATAGGAGCTACTAAAATTTTTGGTAGAATAATAGCCCACATTCCCATACCAAGTAAAGCCATGATGATTGTTAAGATGCAATCAATGCAAAGCTGTAACATATGAGTAACAGCTATAACGCTCATGCGATTTTCACGCTGAATTAAAACACATTGAACTAAAGCGATTGGGATTGTCAAATAACCTGTGGCCATCAGACAAATAGGCAAAACAAGCTGAATATTTTTGTAAGACCAACCGATAATAAAAGCAACGATACATTGGACAATAAAAAGACTGCTATATATAAGCCAATTCAACCAGTAAGCAGTGTTACATAAGTCATTGATATCTTCTTCTGTAGATTGAATTAGCTTAACGTCAATTCCGCATTGTGCAAATACATTAACAAATTCATTTGTAGTCAATATCAGTGCTGCTAAACCATAGTCAACAGGGCTTAACAAATGAGCTAATGTGACTGTAGTTGCTAAACGGAAGAAGCGATAAACAATTTGCGCTCCCCCCAGCCAGCTAAAATTCTGAATAAATTTATCTGATAGTTTATATCTGAGTTTGTTAGTTATATCTTTAGCCAAATTCATCTTGATTTATTCCTGAACAATAAGAGAGAAGCTATTTAGTAATTTGACTAAGAAATGTGTTCCATTCGTCTAAATATTTCTCCCAAGCTCCTGTAACTGATTGGCGACCAATTTGACGTAGTGCTTCTATATCTTGCTCAGGAATGGAGGCGATCGCTTGAGCTAGCTTTACGGGATCTTGTGGTGGAACTAGAATACCGCAGTGAGACACTTGTTCAGTCAAACCATCTATCTCGGTAGCAATCACAAACCTACCAGCTGCTTTAGCTTCTAAACCGACCAGTCCCATTGGTTCCCAGCGCGAGGGAATAGCTACCGCATCACAGGTTTGAAGAAACTCAGGTACATTATCAATTCTGCCAATAAATTCAACGTTACTGAGTCCTTGAGCTAATTGTTTTAATTTAAGTTCTTCATCACCTTCACCTGCAATGCGTAATTTAATCGGTGAATCAGAAATTAATTTCATGGCTTCTAGCAAAATATCAAATCCCTTTTGCGGGTGAAATCGACCATAAGCTCCGACAATTAACGGCTGTTCTATAGGTTTTATTGGAACCGTTAAGAAATCACTGAGAATTCGACACTGCTGAATTAAAACTAATTTTTTATCCGCCACTAAGCGATTTTCTTGTAACCATTTTTGCTGTCCAGCAGAAATAGCTACTACCCAGTCAGCAAGACCATAAGATAATTTGAGCATCAAATAAAATCGAAATTTATGAGTAACATTACATTGCACAAATCCTTCAGAATAATGATGTTCATGAATAACTATTTTGGCTTGGGGATTTCTGATTTTGATAATTAACAATTTTAGTAATCGTTGCCAATTACGAGAATCATGGACAATAATTGCTTTAAATAAAGATTGCTTATCTTCAGATAATTTTTTACTAGAGCCAATAATAAAGTCCCATTTTTCCTTTAAAGAGGAAGAAGTCAAACTTTTCAGGGCAGACATAATTCCACCCATTTTTGTGTCGCTGATTAAATGTAATACTTTTGGCTTCATGTTAAATCTTAGGGATTATCAATAAGAATTGAAAATTTGACTGTTAACCTTCAGCAGTTAACAGCCAATACAAAAAATGTACAAGTTAGCCTTCGACTTTGGTTTAGGCTAACATCGAGATAAGTCGAGACTGAAGATGAATGAAAATTAATTTTGTTAAAGAACAATAATGGTGATGTAATTAAACAAATTGGTCTTGGCTAATTTGGCGTTTTTGGTTAGCACCTGTGATTTTCAAACTGAGAACTTCTAGCTGAGAGTAGAATGATTGAGGTAAAAGGCGCAGCAAATAAGCAGCCAATAAAGTCAAGATTGTGCGATGAGGTTCTGCTAAAAGTATTTGCCAATGGGTCATCAAAGCACGGTTAACGAGTTCTACTGCAACCTTACTATCACGTTGTCTTACAGCCCGACGCGCTAGGTATCTTAATTGATAAGCTCTAGCGGGATTTTCCCATTGTGCAATAAACTCTGGGGAGTATACTTTGGCTTTATCAATAATCCGCTCCCAAGATTCTAGCTGCTTGAGCAAATTTGCTGACAAACCACCAGCGTTGACGCGATATAAGGTCAAAGCTTCAGGAATACCTTCAATTTGCCAATTGGTTTGCAGAATGATTCGCAACCAGCATTCTATATCTTCAGATTGACGGAAGTGTTCATCAAAATACCAGTCTTCCAGGATGCCATCAACAGTCTCTGGAAATTTAATTTCTTGAAAAACTTCCCGGCGAATAACTACGGCTGAACCGTTACCGATAGGATTACGGCAGAATAAATCACTGGAACTAATGTCTTTGAGTTTAGGCATTTGATAAATGCCTAAAGGCTTTCCTTGTTCATCAATAAAGGCAGAACGGCTAAAACTAATACCCACAGTTGGGTTATGGTCTAAATGATGTAGATGCTTTTCTAATTTCTGCGGTAGCCATAAATCGTCTGAATCTAAAAAGGCTAAATATTCTCCTTGAGCATGGCGAATACCGGTATTTCTCGCTCCAGCTAATCCGCGATTTTTTTGGCTAATGATTTTGATTCTATTATCGGAAAACCCTTGACAAATCTCGAGACTGCGATCGCGTGATTCGTCATCTATAACTAATAGCTCAAAGTCCTGCCATGTCTGCTGCAAAATTGAACTAATTGTTTCATGTATGTACTTCTCTACTTGATAGACAGGCACAATAACAGAAACTTTAGTATGACCACTCATTGTCAAATTAATAACACTAATGTCTTTACAAATTAAATAAAATTATTTACATTAGCATCAGTGTATATACTTATTTTTGCAAAAACAATAAAGTCAGATTTGGTACTTTCAACCTTGATAAATATATTATATTTCCATTAAATGTGTTTATTAACTAAGTGCCTAAATCCAGAAGCTTTATCCAGCCTAAAAAATAAAATACTAGCTATGCTTTGAGAATAAATTGGTAGCAAATATTTCAACATTTATCTGGAAAATCATGAAAACTTGTGAAATAGTGTATAAAGGTCAATAAGTGAGAAATTAGAAGTTAGAAGTTAGGAAGCAGTTTATAAACTTCTTAAAAAATGTGTTCAATAATTTTGAACCAAATTTTCTGCAAAAGTTACTAGAATCTGACTTTGATCAACGGCAAAAGAGAATTTTAAGGGAAATTTATCTCTATCTATGAAAGTATTATTAGTTTGCTCGTCAGGTGGACATTTTAAAGGTATTCAGCAATTGCGTCCGTTTTGGGAACACCATGAACGGGTTTGGGTAACTTTTAAAACTGCAACTACACAAGCTGCTTTGGCCCAAGAAACAGTGTATTGGGCTTTTAGTCCGACTAATCGCAACCTACCGAATTTGTTCAAGAATTTGCTTCTAGCTTTTCAAGTCGTCAGCCAAACTCAACCAGACTTGATAATTTCTACAGGTGCAGGTGTCGCTGTCCCCTTTTTAATGATTGGCAAATTATTCGGTAGCAAAACAGCATTTATTGAATCTGTAACTCGAATTCAGACTTTAAGTTTATCTGCCAAATTACTTTTGCCTTTTCTTAGCGTCCTTTATGTGCAATGGCCGCAACTTCAAGCCCGTTATCCGCAAGCTGAACTTATCATTCCTCAGGAAAGCGTATGATTTTTGTCACAGTTGGTACAGAACAGTATCCCTTCAATCGCCTCATGTCTTGGGTTGAGGTCTTGCTCGAAACTCAACTAATTGAAGAAGAAGTTGTTGTTCAGTATGGTAGTTCTAACGCCGTCTTACCCTCTGGTGCTAAGGTTTATCGTTTTATCAAAGAAGAACAATTTCAGGAATTGATTCAGCAAGCGCGAATAGTGATTGCTCATTGTGGGGAAGGAACCTTACTGTTGTTGGATTCTTTGGATAAACCTTATATTTTGGTACCTCGCAGCCAGAGATTTGGTGAACATGTTGACGAGCATCAAGTAGAACTAGCGCTAGCACTATCACAGATCAATGTGCCTATAGCCTGGTCGCCAGGAGATTTAGTGCGATTTATCGAAAACCCCAGACAAGTGTCCATTGCTGACGTATCTACTGCTACGGCGATCGCACTTTGTAATAGTCTGCAATCTCGTTTTGGTCAAACTTTTCCAGAACTTTCCATAGGTGTATCCAAATAATGAGTTCTCATCCTAAAACTACAAAATCGCTAGAAACGACTCGTAAAGGCAGCATTCTCTTAGTCCAACTACCTTCGAGATTAACTGTTATTGAGGCTGTTTCCTTCCGCAAGGAGTTTCAAACTTGGTTAGAAGACGAGACGATCACCAAAATTATCTTAGATTTTGGCAAAACCACAATTATCGATAGTAGTGGTGTTGGCTCGTTGATTAGTAATCATAAATCTGCACAGGGGAAAAAGATTGAATTAATTTTTTGGAGTATCCAGCCGCAAGTGCAATTGGCTTTTTCCCTGGTAAGTTTAGAGCAGATATTTAATATTGAAGCTCATAGTGAGGCGATTATCCCGACTGCAAACCGCAAACTTGAACAGCGTCCACCCTTAACCCATCCTTCGGTGCGATCGCCAATGAAACGTGCCATTGATATTGTTGGTGCAATTCTGGGATTGGCTGTAACCACCTTGTTATTTGTGCCAATTGCGATCGCGATTAAACTTGATAGTCCTGGTCCTGTATTGTTTAGTCAAATTCGCTGTGGCTGGATGGGGCGACGGTTTCGCATTTGGAAGTTTCGCTCAATGGTGACAAATGCGGAAGCGCTCAAAGATACTATTGCTAACCGAGCATCTGGTGCTTTTTTTAAAAATGATAACGATCCGCGAATTACCCGTGTTGGGCGCTTTCTCCGCAAAACTAGTTTAGATGAATTCCCCCAATTTTGGAATATTCTCATCGGAGATATGAGCTTGGTGGGAACTCGTCCCCCAACCCCCGATGAGATAGAAAAATATGAAATTACCAATTGGCAAAGACTGGATGTCAGACCTGGACTCAGTGGCGAGTGGCAAGTCAACGGCCGCTCAAAAATCCGTAATTTTGAAGATGTCATCAAACTCGATTTACGCTATCAAAATAATTGGAGTTTACTTTATGATTTAAAGTTAATTTTTAAAACGATTCTTGTGCTTTTTCAAAAAGATTCTGGGGCAGTGTAAATGTCACTGCAAACAAATTCATTCATCCATCATTCTGACCTACAAGTTGCCAGCGATTTAGATGAAATGGCAACAGTTATTGAATGGTTTGAGCAATTCAACTGTCAACAGCTACCTTACCAAATGTGGATAGAAGCTCAAACTGCATTGCTTGAAGGCTTTACTAATGTAGTGCGTCATGCTCACAGCCACCTGAGTCCACACACTCCTGTTGACTTAGCAGCGACAATTGACTCCGAATATTTCCAGATTTCTATTTGGGATCAAGGTGAGATTTTCAATTTAGAAGCACTCTTAGAACAACTCAATCAAAAGACCAGCGATCGCCATTTTAACCCTTTAGATCATCAAGCTCATTGGGGCTGTATTTTTCTTTTGAAACTCAGAAGAGACTATGGTTGGACTGTTAGTTACACTCGTGAAGCAGGACATATAAACTGCTTGTTGTTAAAGAAAAAGATCGCTCTTTAATATAATGACTAATTCACCAAAATTCAGCAATATTTATTTTGCTGAGTTTCTCAATAAAATCTAACTTTATTAATTTTTGGATTTACATTTATCTTAATGTTTCTCCAACATTAACATCGGATAAAAAAGCCAGATACAAAGGTTTTGTTTTCCATGATTTCTATATCTTACCTATTATTACAATCACAGCTTATTAATCAAAATTATGGATTACCAAATGAAACTTATCCAACCCATAGGGATTTTTGATGGTAGACAAGGTAGAGAAATTCATAATCAGATTGGTAAATTTATTGACACAGGTGTCAAAATATTTTTGTTGGATTTTCAATCTGTTAATTTTATGGACAGTTCAGGATTTGGCGCTCTCCTATTAATGCTAAAAACTGTGCAAAAAGACCAAGGAAGGCTAGTAATTTGTTCTATTAACGAACAAATTAGGATGATTCTAGAACTCAGCGACACAACAAAAATTTTTGAAGTGCTGCCGGATCAAGATACATTTATGAAAAATCTTACTCTGGCTTAAATTCAATTTCTAATAAAGAACAGTCATCGTTAAAATTTGACTACCTGTTACCGGGGTGAAATGAGTAACCCTACAGAAAGTTACGCTGTGCGAATAATTCAAGGTTTGTAGTGTACCCCTGCGGGGAAGCAAGCTACGCGAAGCGTCTCGCAGAGAGGGCTTCAGCCCTCATAAGAGGACTAAAGTCCTCACTACGAAATAATCTCAAGATTTTTTACATTACTTAATCTAGTTTGATTTATTCTCAGCGACTTACTTATCACAGAATTTATATTTGTATAAAAAACGCTCTCTACTTCGCTAGCCCAAATCTGATAATTTGACTTCTTTTGGGTCGTCAGAAAACCACATTCCCCTAATTTGTGAAATTCCGTAATGCTTACCGTGGATTATAAAGCGATGTAAGTGAGAATAAGTCCACCCCATTACTATCTGGATGATTTAGTGCAAATCGGCGATTGTGCTGTCGCTCTTGGTTTTGATCCTATGCCAAATCATTGGACTAATGCCCAGGATAAACAATTCGCAATTCGCAATTCGCAATTACGTTTTGTGATAGCGAGTCTTCGAGCGTCTGGGGATTTAGACCCCAACACAAAACAAGCAACCCATAGGGGATGGGGTTTTAAACCCCTTTTAGTAGGATAAAACACAAATCTCTTCAGTCAAGCTTTATATAAGCTTTATATAAAAAGACGTACAAATACAGTTCTGTTTTCAGTATCATAAATTACACAATATTCGGTATAAAGGTTTGTTACGAAAATAAGAGCTGAAAGACATGACGACAATTTCTTACTTAAACAACTCAAACAATGGCATTTTTACTGTTGGTGCATCAGGTACAGTTAGTGTCGATTTTCTTTATGATGGTGGGCAGAAGAAAGGAGAGATAGCCATCTTCAGCCTTGAAGGTATGGAAAATCTAGAGGTAGGTTCCACAGCCTTTATTCAGGAAGCTACCAAACGCGCTCTTAGTAATTCTAGCTCTGGTTATGTAGTAGTGCGGGATGACATTGACCGCGCTCGTTTCACCAATATCAATGATGAATTAGCCTGGGAAAAAGATTATAACGGCGGTATTTACCAAGGAGCGCAAAAGTTCCAGATGGTGGCTGGAACTAAGTTTGCGATGATGTTAGTTTCAGACACCACAGTTGCAAAGATTGCACAAACTTCCTCTCCTAGCACTAGCAACGTTCTATTTTCTTTCGGTTCAGTCAACTCAACAGGACAAGTTTCCAGCCAAATTGCAGACATCACAGGTAAAGGAAATACCTTCGGTTGGGAAGATATTAATACCTTAAACTCAAACGTAACCGATCGCGATTTCAACGATATGGTAGTTCAGGTGTTGGGCGCAACAGCCACCGCACCCAGTTTCCAAGATTCCATTTATTCTAATCGCAACTGGTTAAATACCAATGTTGGCAAAGAATTAACACAATATGCTAACCGTCCTCAGTTTAATACAGGTACTTTCATAGTCGATGGTACAGGCCAAGTTCAACTTGACTATCTCTATGATGGCGGTTGGTATCAAGGAGAAGTAGCTGTATTTAGCCTCAAAGGTATGGACAAATACCAAGCAGGCTCCTTAGAGTTTCGCCAAGAAGCGATCGCGCGTGCTTTAAGTAACTCAACACAAGGTCATATCTTCATAAACGATCGCACAGAAGGCGCACGTTTTGCCCAGAATAATGCTACTTGGGAAGATAACTTTGGTGCTGGTAGTTACCAAGGCATTAAGTCTTTTAAGATGGACGCTGGGGACGAAGTAGCATTTATGCTAGTGCAAAATACCACCTTTGGTGAAGTTTATCAGCAACCTTCTATTACTTCTCAATGGGGTAAAGATGTTATTTTCTCTACCAATCAAAGACAGATAGTTGCAGTAGATAATAATGGGACTATAGCATTTGAAGATAACAGCGTGAGTGCTGGTAAGGCTGACCAAGATTTCAATGACCTGATTTTCCAAGCCAAAGGACTCAAAAGTAATAATACCAACAGTATCAACACAGAAATTAATTCCAGTCGTGATTGGCGAACCAGTGCTAGCGGAAAAGAATTACTCCAATATGCTAGCCAATCTAGATATACCGAAGGAGTATTTCAAGTTGGTGAAACTGGTAAAGTAACCTTTGACTTTCTTTACGATGGTGGCTGGTATCAAGGAGAGATGGCTGTATTTAGCCTCGCAGGAATGGAAAATTACCAAGCTGGTTCTCAGGCTTTTATTCAAGAAGCAGCTAAACGCGCTCTCAGCAATTCTAAATTAGGTTATGTGTTAGCTAAAGACCCCTCAGAAGGAGCGCGTTTCACTGAAAAAATGCCTTGGGAAGACAATTTTAATTCTGGAAATTATCGAGGAATGACAACTTTCGAGATGAATCCAGGAGATAAATTTGCCTTTATGTTTGTCCCCAATACTAATGTTCAGGAAATTAAAAATGCTCCGTGGCTCAATAAAGAAAGTCAGATGTGGCAATATGGTAAACTTCCTCTCTTTTCTATCCCCGAAGCTAATCCTAATATGGCTGTTGGACAGATTGTAGATGTAGATGGTAATGGAACTTTGGCTTTTGAGGATATTCCCACTGGTTCTAGTACTTCCGATCGCGATTACAACGATTTTGTTTTCCAAGTCAAAGGTGCTAAGGGAATTGTTCAGTCAATTGATAATTTCTCCAACTTTGAGAAGGATTGGCGTAGCACAACAGTAGGACAACAATTACTTGAATATTCTAACCGGGCATTGTTTGATGAAGGAGTCTTTGTTGCTAATCAAACTGGCCAAGTTAAAATGGACTTCCTCTACGATGGCGGTTATTATAGCCAAGGGGAAGTAGGTATCTTTAGCCTGCAAGGAATGGATATGTACAAAACCGGCTCCACAGCTTTCATGACAGAAGCAGTGCGCCGTGCTAATAGCAATACTTCCAGTGGCTACGTTGTGGTTCAAGATGCTCTAGAGGGGGCGCGTTTCACGGACAACGCTAACATTCTCAACTGGGAAACTAATTTTAATAATGGCTCGTATAAAGGCGAGAAAATTTATCAGATGCAAGGGGGAGATACTTTTGGTTTTGTTTTTGCAGCCAATGGAACTCTTAATGATGCTTTGACTGGACAAGGTGGTACAAGTAATAAACTTTTCTTCTCGATGTCGGCTGCTAATTTAAACAATACTGTACAAGTAGCAGATGTCTTGACAGGATCTAAAGGCGCGGTTATCGGTTTTGAAGATGTGGCTATTGATAGTAGTTCTAATCGAGACTACAACGATTTTGTAATTAGTCTAGGCGGAATTAAGACTGTTGATCTCCCCAATATCCAAGATGTCATAGCTTACAACCGCAATTGGGTGAATACAGATATAGGCAATGCAATTACCAACTACTTTAATACTCCCAGTTCGCCCATTTTTTAGTGAGTTAGGAAAAGTAGATAACCCAAGTTGCTAGTTAGTCTGATGGGTGTATTAAGCAATAAAATGCCCTCCAAGAAGAAAATTAGGAGGGCTATATACTAAACATTATATTGAAAGCGTGTTTAGTAGTATCACTTGTGTTTTCCCAAAATCAATATATGCAGTCACTTATGAAGGGTTTTTACTTAAGCTACAAGCATTTATTTTTTCTTTTACTCTTCAACAAGCTTTTATTTAATTAAGTAATTTATATAACAGCCAAATCATTTAAGTACTTGAATGCTGTCAACAATGGCATCGGTACGTTGGCGCTACGCGCCAACGCCACTTTGTTGCACGCGTAGGTGTAGCCCTACTGCTTACTGGTTGAGCTGGTTGATTGCTGGTGTTTTATTTACCCTTCAATGTCTAGCATCATTAGCGATCGCTCAATCTTACATAATTCCCACCTCATCCTCCCAATCTGTTTAATCGCCATCACCTACTTAATTTATCCCCTAGCGATGGTGTAAACAGCCTTAATCAGAAGAGAAAATCGCCTCAACATACTGGCCTTAATCACCAAGTATCCACCGATAACGTTTTAACGGCAATCTTTGCGCTATCGGGAATGGGAATGTGGGTGATCGTTTTACCTAAGTTTTTGGTAGCTCCCATCTGGATTATTCTCACGTTTAAATATCAACCTTGGCGGATGACTCAATCTTTGACTTTTGCCAAAGGCAGAAAAATTACCTCTTTTGCCTCCCGCGTTCTGGGAATTGAGTTACTCAGCATCTTTCAGGAAACGTGGATTATCCTATTGATTGGTCGATTTCTAAGTGTTTAAGCTTTAAGAGTATATTATTTTGCATTTAATGCCGGATTAGGGCTGAGTATAAGTGTAATAAATACTATCAGAGTATCATTATTCTCTGACCTATGTGATCTCAACTCTCAGGTAGTATTGTTTGCCGAGCGATATATGCAAAGTCTGCGTAAAATAGCCTTGGTGCGATTTATCAATGCTCCTAGACAAGTCTCAGTTTCGGATGTTTCCAATGCTTCAGCTATCGCTCTTTGCAATAGTTTAGAAAAGCGTTTTGCTCCAACTCTCGAAAAACTATCAGTAGGTATATCCAGATCATGAATCCTCATCCTAAAAACAAAATCTCTCTAGTTACCACTTGGCTAAATAATACTTTGTTAGTGCAGTTACCACCGCGATTAACTGTAATTGAGGCTGTAACCTTTAGAGAATCTTTTCAAACCTGGTTAGATGATTCTAGTTTAGCAAAAATCATCTTAGATTTTGGACAAACAACGATTATCGATAGTAGTGGTATTGGCTCATTGATTAGTAATCATAAATCAGCCCAGGCAAAAAACATTCAATTAATTTTTTGGAGTATCAATCCGCAAATAAAATTAGCGTTTTCTTTGGTCGGTTTAGACCGAATATTTAACATCGAATCCAATACAGAAGCAATTGTCCCTACCGCAACTCGCAAAAGTGAGCAACGCCCCCCCTTAACTCATCCCTCGGTGCGATCGCCAATGAAACGGGCCATTGATGTTGTCGGGGCGATCGTCGGATTGGCTGTTACTGGCGTACTCTTTGTACCGATTGCGATCGCGATTAAACTTGATAGTCCTGGGCCTATACTGTTTAGTCAAATTCGTTGTGGTTGGATGGGGCGACGGTTTCGCATTTGGAAGTTTCGGTCGATGGTGACAAATGCTGAAGCACTCAAAGCTACTATTCCTAACAAAGCTTCTGGCGCTTTTTTTAAAAATGATAATGACCCACGAATTACCCGCGTTGGGCGCTTTTTGCGTAAAACTAGCTTAGATGAATTTCCCCAATTTTGGAATATTCTTATAGGAGATATGAGTTTAGTTGGTACTCGTCCACCAACTCCAAATGAAATGGAACAATATGAGGTTGCAAATTGGCAAAGACTGGATGTCAGACCAGGACTCAGTGGCGAATGGCAAGTAAATGGTCGCTCAAAAATCCGTAATTTTGAGGATGTCATCGAACTAGATTTACGTTATCAAAAGAACTGGAGTTTACTTTACGATCTAAAGTTAATGTTAAAAACAATTATTGTTGTTTTCAATAAAGATTCAGGGGCAGTATAAATGTCACTGCAAACAGATTCATTGAGCTATAATTCTACACTACATGTTGCCAGTGATTTAGATGAAATGGCAACAGTAGTAGAATGGTTTGATCAATTCAACTGTCCACAACTACCTTATCAAGTGTGGATAGAAGGTCAAACTGCATTGATTGAGGGTTTTACAAATGTAGTTCGTCATGCTCATAGCCAACTGAATCCAGAAACACCTATTCATTTAACAGCGACGATTTTCTCTGAATATTTTCAGATTGCCATCTGGGATCAAGGTGCTATTTTCGATTTGGAAGCAGAATTAGATAAGCTCAATCAAAAAACTAGCGATTGCAATTTCAACCCTTTGGGTCATGAAGCACATTGGGGCTGTATTTTTCTATTGAAGCTTAGAAAAGACTATGGTTGGAATGTTAGTTATACTCGTGAAGCAGGTGAGAAAAACTGCTTATTACTCAAGAAAAAGATAACTTATTAAGTAGTAAATTTGCCCATAAATATGAGGCATAAATTCTTGAAAGTTTATATCTTTTTTTGCAACAAATTCTTTACTTACTTATCTCAGCAATAGGATCTTCAACAAACATCATGAATCATCAAGTAAAAGTTATTCAACCCTGTGGAATTTTTGATGGAAGAAAAGGTAGACAAATTAATGAAGAAATAAGCAAATTGATTGAATCCGGTATTGAAACTTTTTTGATTGATTTTCAATCTATCAAGTTTATGGATAGTTCTGGATTTGGCACCCTACTTTTAACATTGAGAATAGTAAAAGAAAAACAAAGCAGACTGGTAATTTGTTCAATCAATGAGCAAATTAAAATGATTTTAGATATTAGTGATACAACAAAAATATTTGAAGTTTTTCCAGATCAAGAATCATTCATCAATCAAGTTACTCAATGCTAAAGCTAATTTCTAGTAAGGAGCAGTCATCGGTAAATATTTGGCTGCCTGTGACATTTTTTATGGTATCTAAAATGGAGTCTAAATCAGTTTGGGATGACTGATTACATTTAGTAAGTAAATTGATAAAGCTGCTTAAATCCCACATATTACCATCAGACTTCTCAACTTCAAAAACTCCATCACTAAAAACATACAGTTTGCTACCAGCCTTAATGTCACACATCTCATTATAATATTCGTTTGTGGCATATACCCCAATGGGCAAGCTGCGGGTAATTAATTGTTTTACCTGTAACTCAGATTCAGTTGCAGGTGACAATAATAAAGCAGGAGGATGTCCAGCACTAGCGTAAGTTAGCTGGGAAGATTTTCGGTTAAAAACTCCATACCAGATAGTAAAGTACTGGTAATTTTGTTGCTCCATTTTAAATACATTATTCAAGCTTTGGAAAACTTCAGATGGATTATAAAGACTAGCTTGGGGGAGAGATTGCGATCGCAACAGATTTTGTATTGAAATTGAAGGCAGAGCCGCGGCCAATCCATGACCGGAGACATCAAGGAGGTACATTACTAAATTATCTTCATCTAGCCAATAGTAATCAAAACAATCACCACCCAATTGGTGGCAGGGTAAGAACCGGGAATTGATTGTAACTAATCCTGATATTGGTTTGGGAAGAATAGATTTTACATAATCCGCAGCTTCATTTAATTCTGTTTCTAACAGCTGTTTTTGAATCTGTAAATCTTGAGCTAATTTTTGGAGTTCTTGATTCAGCTGATACAATCTTAATCCCGCTCTTACCCGTGCTTTTAACTCATTCACCTCAATAGGTTTGCTCAAGAAATCATCTGCACCTGTATCTAAACCTTCAACTCGATCTTCTACAGCCTTTCGTGAGGTTAGCAAGATAAAAAAGGTTGTTGATAGAGATGGTTCAGATCTAATTTTGCGGCATACCTCTAAGCCATCCATTTCATCCATTTGCCAATCAGAAATGATCATCGCCGGATGGTACTTATAAGCTTGTTCTAATCCTTGTGCCCCACTGGATGCCAGAATTACTTCATATCCCTGAGCTTGAAGAGTTTGTTTTAAAACTAGTTGGATAATGCGATCATCATCAATTACTAAAATTTTTACTTGGGAATTAGGTATTTGAGCCATATTTTATAGAGATTAATAGTTTGTTAACCCAACTTGATTACCCGTAGGGGCAATTTATGTAACTAGAAAGCGTCTACTCTACGAGTTCTCCAACGGAGTACCCGCAGGGTATTGTCCCTACATTTCGTACTTGCTGCGTAAGTCCTACTTTAAGAAGAATAAAGGCTTTGAAGAGCCGTAATGACATTTTTATATTCACTCTCTAGATGATTAATCAGCCCAGACAGTTGATCTAATGATTGAGTTATAGCAGCATTTTCTAAGGTTTCACATATATTGCCCAGTTTGACAGCACCAATACTAACACTGGGCGATCGCAGAGCATGAGCTGCTTTTTGCAACTTTGATCGGTCTTCAGCAGCAATAGCCTCTTTAATTGTCTCTATTCTAATAGGAGTATCTTCTAAGTAAATTTCGATCAGTTCTGCAACTAGCTGATCACCATCGCTGCCTCCCATGTTTTGTAGTTCTTGCAGAAAACGTTGGTCAATTGCCTCTTGTAGATCGGAATTTGAGGATTTAGAGAGTAATGCAGATTCAGATAAATCAATCAGATCGGGAGACTCTGAATCTTGATATTGCTGAATATCAAACTTTTTCAGAACCGCTTCAAGCGCCTCAATGCGAATCGGCTTACTAATATAATCATCCATCCCTACCCTTAAGCACTCCTGGCGATCTTCCAGGCGAGCATGAGCAGTCATCGCAGTTATCCAGGGTTGAACATTAGGAGAGAATTCTTGACGAATCCGAATAGTTGTTTCCCAGCCATCCATTTCCGGCATTTGGATGTCCATAAACACAATATCGTAGCGTTGCCGTTGCAAGGCTTCTAGAGCTTCACACCCATTATTAGCCACATCCGCTCGAAAACCCAACCGTTGCAGCATCTTAAGAGCAATTTTCTGGTTTACCAACACATCCTCAACTAAGAGAATCTTGAGTGGCAAAGTTTGGCCAAGTTGGACATTAATTGTTGGGAGATTTGGTGTAGGTAAGCGAGAGTAAGAAGCAATGCTAGTTTTAGAATCAATTCCTTGGGTAGACCAACTACCACGCACAATTCCTAAGAGTGTATTGTGTAACTGGTAGTGTCGCACAGGTTTATGCAAAAAGGCAGTAAACTCAGAGGCTACCTGCCTTACCTCTAAAGTTTGCTTGCCTTTAAAACTCAACATCACCAAAGGTAAAGCTTGCCGTTTTGGTATAGCCCGAATTTGAGCCGTCAGATCGAGGATATTCAGATGGGGGCTATCGATATCCAATATAATTAGGTCAAATGGATGTTGTTGTATTAAGCAAGGGACGACAGCACTTAATTCTATCGGTTGGACATTTACTCCCCAACTGTGAAGTTTCCAGGTTAAGCATTTCCTCAAATTAATGTTATCTACTGCCAAGAGTAATCTCTTGCCGATAAGCTCTGGATAAATACTCAAAGAATTATCAATGGCAGAAGGATCAACTTGTAGCATTAGTGTGAAATAGAAAGTAGAACCTTTAACAGTTCCACTTTCGACCCACATTCTACCCCCCATAATTTCACTCAGGCGCTTGCTGATCGCTAATCCTAAGCCAGTACCGCCATAACGTCGAGTCATGGAGGCATCGACCTGGCTAAAGGGCTTAAACAGTCTATCTAGGCGATCGCTAGGTATACCAATACCTGTATCGCTAACGGCAAATAGAAATTCATAATATACGTGATCGGAAGTTGTGGTTTCCGGCTTGATAACTTGCTGCTGTAAAGTGATCGTGACAACGACTTCTCCAACATTGGTGAACTTGACAGCATTGCTCACTAAATTCCAGAGAATCTGGCGCAACCGGGTAATATCACCAACGATCAGAGTTGGTGTGTGTGGTTGCAATTCATATATCAGCTCGATGCCTTTCAAAGCTGCTTGCGGAGCGAGCAAATCTAGGGCTTCTTCCACACAAACTTGCAAGTCAAAGGGTTGTTCTTCTAACTCTAAATTGCCAGACTCAATCTTAGAAAAGTCGAGAATATCATTGATAATAGTCAATAAGGCATCGCCACTGTTACGGATAGTCTCTACATAATCGAGTTGCTCAGGTTTAAGAGGAGTATCTAAAAGTAATCCAGTCATGCCGATGACCGCATTCATCGGAGTACGAATTTCATGGCTCATGGTGGCGAGGAAATTACTCTTAGCCATATTGGCAGCCTCGGCTGCTTGCTTGGCAAGGTTAAGCTCTTCATTTTGTTGTGCTAGCAAATCGGCTTGACGGGTTTCTTTAACCAGCAATTGTGCTTGGGTGAGGGCAATACCCATTTGATCTGCTAGATGTCTGAGGAGATCGATTTCTAATTCAGTCCACTCCCTGGGGCGATTGTGCTGGTAGAGAATTAATAATCCCCACAAATCTTTCCGCACCAAAATTGGTACGATTAGATTAGCTTTCACCTGACACTGATCCATTTGGCAGAGTTTAAATCCTGTTACCCCTAAATCTGAAATGGCTGTAATTTGTCCTTCACGATACAAATCTAAGTATCGATCCTGAAGACAAACATCACAGATATCCTTGTTTAAAATCACTGACCATTCCGGGACTACTGCTTCCTGAACAATTTCACCAGAACCATCAGATTTAATTTGGAAAATTAGAACGCGATCGGCCTGTAAAATACGCTGAACTTCCGTTACCGTTGTCTGAAGAATTTTTTCCAGTTGCAAGGACTGACGAATTTCTTCAGTAATTTGCTTGAGCAGAAGAGTGCGTTGATACTGCTCCTGTAAAGCTTCTTCTGCCTTTTTGCGTTCGGTAATATCTAAATGAGTTCCGACTATTCTCAAGAATTTTCCTTGGGAATCACGGTTTACCAACTTACCGCGATCCAAAATCCACTTCCATTTTCCTGATTTCGTTAGAAAGCGTGCTTGCACCTCATAGAAAGGTGTCTTACCCCTGAGGTGAGCTATCAGCCGTTGTTGCATCAACCGTCGATCTTCTGGATGGATCAACTTATTAATAATTTTAATATTGTCTTCCAGTTCCTCTGGCTCATAACCCAGCATTGTATACCAGCGTGGGCTACGATAAACTTCTCCAGTTACTAAATTCCAGTCCCAAAGCCCTTCGTCTACTGCATCCAGCGCCAATTGTAACTGTTCTTGACTCGATCTCAGGGTATTTTCTGATTTTTTCCTGAGGGTAATGTCACGATATTTCCACAAATGACCATAAAATTTCTGATCAACTACAATCGGTACATAATCTTGTTCAAAGATTCGTCCATCTTGAAGTTGCCACTCCTGATTGAGAACTATTTCCCCTTGGCTCAATATCTCATCTAAGCGCTGGATAAATCGTTCTGGCTCAACAAAAAGTTGTTTACTCATTTGGGATGCTTCCCGACAATCCAGTCCCTGTAAAGCTTCTGGAGCAAGGTTAATACTAAATAGATTGCAGAACTCTTGATTTGCCAGAACCACGTGTCGGTTCTCATCTTCTAGCAAAATACCAATATGTAAACTTTCAATCAGCTTTGTCAGTCGAGAAGCCGTGGTTCTTAATTCTACCCGTTGTTCTGTAAGTTTCGCGGTTAATTTTTTGGCATCTGTCAGAGCTGAATTCTTAGCTTGTAAGAGAAACAGATAATCTGCAACTGAATCATATAGAGGAAAATCATCAATGCTTAGTTCGAGCTTTTTAAGAGCGGTAATATCAGTAATCCAGGGAGAGCCAAGAAATACCAGATGATTACTATCTTCCACATATACTATCTGTCCCTTTAGCTGCATATCTTTGTGATGGGATTGCAAAAGAAACAGCGATCGCGTCTGTTGACAAATGGCTTCAAAACTAACCGGACAGTTAGGGCGATTGATGCGGAAATGTTCTTGTAAGGAACTATTGAGGATGTTAATAGGTTCTAAAATGCGCTGAAGCACCTCACCCACCTGGACAATCTTCATCTCTCGATCTATGACCAGATGGAAGGGAAACAATGCTGCAAATTGGTCAGCACTAAGACTGAATTGCTTTGACCCGATAGCATTATTATTTGTCATCAGACTGAGAATCTTTATATTTAATAGAGAAGATATCGTGAGGATCTCCCTGTTCACGAAAACTAATTTGGGTAACATCCACCTTGGTATCAAAGCGTTTTGCCAAGCCGTGGAGTAGACCAATCACCATTGAAGATAATCCTTGCCGAGTCGATTGGTAGTGGAGATCCATAGATTTATCACTGTTGTGTTCACACTTAAAAGATGGGGGACGAAGTTCCGAAAAACTCAAACCCACCCGAGCATGAAGATTGTCAAGATTCTCTATAAACTGGGGTAAGGAGTTGCCAGCGCTGTCTAAAAGCTCTCCATAGCCTTCTTCGGCAGTATAAGTCAGCCAGTATTCTCCAAAGGCTTTCAGAATTTCGTGTGCAGGCATACTCAATACCTCACAAGCGGCTTCAACTAAGGAATAGGTAACATCGTCAGGATAACCATCCATACCAATAAAAAAGTCAATATCCTCAAGTGCAGCCTTTTGTTTAATGGTTTCCCAAGTATCCTCACCGTGGTATTTGCAAATCATATCTTGAATTGCTTTGTTGACTAGACCGTACATTTTCTTGGCTCCTATGTATTTAGAAAACAGAACTTACTTAAGTAAACTTTTGAGATTAAAAGTATTTTTAATCAGATAAAAATTGAATATAGCCTATAATCAGTAATTTCTTAAAATTTATAACCTTCGTTCTTATATTTGCTCTTCTGGTATAAAGTAAATTTTTTAAAGAGCTGTCAAGTTTCCTTCTGTCGGTTCGCTGACTAATTGAAATGTTTGTGTAACCCTTACTTTTTCGTAGTAAATTGCGATCGCCTATAGTGGGATGTAGTTTGAATAAGCAGGGTAAGCAGGGGAAGAAAGAGGTTATTGTTCAGTAATTCTTCTCTCCCCTGCTTCTCTTCTCCCCCTGCCCCCTGCCTCAACCAAAAATTCTTTAACAGAACGGTATTAAGGTGTAGCCCATCGCGCTCTAAACAAGTATTTTACTCAAGCTAATCCAGTATGGATTTCGCACCCTTTATCCTCAATTTGGTAAAAAATTCTCAGTTAGTCTTGATGTGAGTCGTTATGTGCGTTTAATAGACTGTTCAGAGGCAATTCAACCAGTATATTATGTCACTTTATTTTCCGCCACTATAATATTTATGCTGGAATTACTAAGATTCCACACATACCTACAAAGGTAATTCAAGTCTGCCAACCTTTCGTAATTGAGCGCTGCACAATGCTTGTAGTCAATTCATTGTCCTCAAGCACTGATAACGAATAATGTAAATTTTTGTATCAAATTTAAATATTTATGGAATTAAGTAAATATTCAGATTGTGATATTATCTCCACCTTCTTGATTGATAACTAATCGCAAAATTGATAACCCTAAAATTATCAAAAATAGCACTAAACCAATTGTGCAAGCATAGCTGATTTCTAAGTTACTAAAAGCTTGCTCATATAGGTAATAAACAATCGTTTTTGAGCTACTGAGTGGGCCCCCTTGGGTCATAATGTATACTTCTTCAAAAACTTTGGTTGCAGAAATAGCTGAAATCACCGCTACTAATGCTAAATATGGCTTCATCAAAGGTATGGTAATATCCCAATGTTTGCTGATACCATCGGAACCATCGATCGCACCAGCTTCGTATACATCAGCAGGAATTGATTGCAGCCCCGCTAAATAAATCACCATATAGTAGCCTAGTCCCTTCCACACGGTGACAGCCATAACGCTGGCAAGAGAAATTGGTATAATACCAAAAATTTTCGCTGGACTAGTTAGCCAAGGAATACCTTCTGGAAAAAGCCCCAAAGCCTTTAAGAACTGATTCAGTAATCCATTTTCTGCATACAGCCATTTCCAAGCTATTCCTGCAACCACCATTGAAATTACTACTGGGGTGTAGTAGGCTGCTCTAAACCAATTCATCCCCCGCAGTTTCTGATTGACCAAAATTGCCAGCAATAAGGGAGCAATTACCAAAATTGGGACTACGCCCACAAGATATAAAAAAGTGTTTTCTAAGGTTTTCCAAAAAACTGCATCCTTCCAAAGTTTAAGAAAGTTGGCGAAACCTATCCATTGTGGCGGCTGGGCGATATCTTCATAGCTAGTAAAGCTGAGGTAAAACGCTTGCAGCGCAGGCAAAAAGACTGTTAACCCCAAAAGAACCAAGGCAGGTAGTAAAAATAAATAGGGGGTAAGTCGCTGTTTGATGAATATCCAATTTTTAGGTGTCAATTGATTCATATAAGGTCTAATAGTTGTTTTCGCTTTGTCAGCAAGAATTTGGGGATGTGAGTAGATTTAAGCTTCAATATTCTAAAGGCATATATTTGCTTGCGTCGCTAATTAATAACTCAGAGATCAACTACGATGGAAACCCAGCACAATCCGCCAATTGAACATCAAAATGTCCCCATAAACCACCGTGGGCTACATGAATTTTTGTATAGTTCCGATGATGAACACACTGCCATTGAGGTGAGTATAACCCCTGAGCTGGCAAACAATGGTACTGAAATCATTGGCCTTGAGACTTGGAGTGCATCTGCTCAGAACGCTAAAATTGCAGGTGTTTACTCAGTATTAGATGCAGAACGCCGCGTGCAGTACATTGGCTATTCTCGAAATGTGTTGCTTTCCCTAAACAGTCATATCACCCAAAATGGTCAGGAAAAGTGTGCTTTTGTGCGCGTTCAAGCATTCAAGTTCCCCAAGCGTCAAGATATGGAAGATTTGCGAGATGCGTGGATAGCAGAACTCGAAACCACACCACCTGGTAATGCGTCCGAAAGCGAAATGTGGGCTAGTACAGTAGGTGAAGCTGCAAAGGCGGTAATGTCGGAGGCGGAACGTCAAGCTTATGAAGAGAAAAAGCTAAAACTGCGGAAAGCAATGGCTGATACAACCCTCTCCAAAGAATCAGAAACAATAGATGCGAGTATAGCTGAACGTCAGCGTCAACTTGAAGCTGCTGTGACAAATGATGACTGGAGTGTAATTATCGATGCACAGACACAAGAAACCAAATCTTAGGATGAGTGTTCAGTTTGCTCGTTATTTTCCTACTAGATAGCTCATCGCTTTACAGAATGAGCTATCCAAATGTTTAGATGAATATTTTTGCTGACGCAGCTTTAGGGATCTATCTGAAGATAGTTTTTTGCTTACCATCACTTTTTTCTATCATTTTGAAAAAAAACAATATTTGCTCCTATCGTTTAACCAGCGTACATTAAAAGTCATCAGGATAAACACAGGCAGAAATAACGCCAAGAGGTGCAACATGAATCCATTCAAAAAAGTATCGTCTAACAATGTTGATGCCAAAGTAGCTCAAAAACCTCAAGTTGTAGAGATACAACCAGCAGTCCAAAACACTTCCACTCAAGAACTGACTCGCGGACAACGCCTTGCTGATAAATTTGCAGCGCAAGTGGGTTCTTGGGGATTTCTCATTGGGCAAAGCACTGTTTTGGCCGGATGGGTTGGTATCAACTTAATGCCTGGGGTTCCCCATTGGGATGAATCACCTTTCATGATGCTTAATTTAGTGTTTTCATTTGCCTCAGCCTACACAGCACCCATCGTCTTGATGAGTCAAAATCGCCAGTCTGATACCGATCGGAAAAACTCCGAAATTGACCATCAGGTGAATTTAAGGGCTGGACAAAATATTGAACTTCTCCATGAAAAATTGGATGACTTACATACTCAGCAACTAAACGAACTAACCCAAATTGTCAAAGAACAGCAGCGAGTTCTTCATGAGCTTAAAGTAAGTCTGGTAAATGAATCTAAAGAGGTTAAAGAGATTAAAGAGTTTAAAGTGAGTGTATTGCCAGGAATATATGTCCAAAATGGCGCTCAATTACCCAAGCAAGTTATTGTTAATAAAGCTTTCAATTTTGATCAACCAATTGGTGACAATAACAAAGTTATTGATAAGTTAATCCGTCGATAAATATTTCAGATAAAGAAGGCATTTCCCAAGGGTACATTTGACTGGCTTGCATCAGAAAAGTAATTGGCTCATAACGATACAGCAGAAATTGCACAAACTTGTAAACCCACAGGTGTCTGAATAATCACAGATTCCACACCAAATACTTGGGCGATCGCACTTGGTGTCAGAACTTCTTCAGGTTTGCCAACTTCCCAAAGATGACCTTGTTTCAATAAAGCAATGCGAGAACTATATCGTGCCGCTAGGTTTAGTTCGTGTAGAACGGTAACAATAGTTAATTCTTGCTGTTGATTCAGATTTTTTAGTAATTCCAATAATTGTAATTGATAGTTGATATCTAAAAAAGTTGTAGGTTCATCTAATAATAAAACTTTTGGTTCTTGCGCTAGTGCTAAAGCTAAAAAAGCGCGTTGTCTTTCACCACCGGAAAGTTCTTCAACTAAGCGATCGCTCAATTTTTCTAGTTGCGTCTTTTTAATTGCAGCTTCTACTTTAACCCAATCTTGGGTGTTTAACTCCCATTGCCACCAAGATTGATGCGGCGTGCGTCCTAAACTTACTAATTGTCGTACTGTTAAGCCCACGGGAACGGTTTGTTGTTGCGGTAATAATGCGAGTTTCTGGGCAACCAAATTTGGGGGTTGGGAATGAATTGCTTTGCCATCAAGTAGAACTGTTCCCTGCTGTGGGGAAAGAATACGACTCAGTAATTTTAATAAAGTAGATTTACCTGAGCCATTAGCACCAACCAAACTCAACCATTCTCCTGTTTGTAGAGTGAGGTTAATGTCTTGAACAATTGGTACTGTGGTGTAACCGCCTGTGAGGTTTTGCAGTTCGAGTGGCATTTCAGCAATTTAACAATAAAAAACTTAATTTTAGAAGGTTTCCCCGATATCTGCATGAGAATTTACAAGCTTTGCGATCGCTCCAAATCTTGTATTAAGTATAATAATGTATCACTAGGAACATTTACTCTAATGCTCCTAGATTACATCTTTTTGCTGAAGTGGAATTCTACTTATTGCCGCACAATAAGCCAAATCGAATTAACCCACGCTCATAACCGCGACGCATTAATCCCAGTGATAATGCCCCTTGGATGGTAGTCCAACCAGCATTTAGTAAACCCCAAAGCGCCTGGGGAGTGAATGCAGAATCAATTACCACATTCCAAAAGGGGGCGACAGCAGTTGACCAATCAGCAGTGCAAATATTATGTAATGGTAGCTGGTGTGCGATCGCTTCATACTCTGGCAAAGAAATCACATAAGGTAAGCAATACACCCGATAAATATCCTGCAAGTGCTTTTCCTCATCTGCCGTTAATGGAGACTCATTAGTTGGTCGATGACACCAAGTCACCATAATTAATTTACCGCCAGGCTTCAATACTCGATAACACTCCTGGAGAAACTTGGTTTTATCTGGCATGTGTTCGCCACTTTCTAGCGACCAAACCAAGTCAAAAGAATTGTCAGCAAAGGGCATTGCTTGAGCATTTGCGACTTGGAATTGTGTTCTCAGACTCAAATTAGCTTCTGATGCACGTTCCGTTGCTCTGGCTGCTTGTACAGGACTCAATGTAATCCCTGTAGCCTTAGCATTAAACTTCTGCGAAAGGTATAAAGAACTACCGCCGATGCCGCAACCCACATCTAAGATATTTTCTGCTGCTTCTACCTTTGCCCAATTGAGCAATTCTTCGATTAAATCAATTTGAGCCTGACGACGGTCTTTTTTCTGGGTACCATCAGCGCCGTAATAGCCGTGGTGCATGTGTTCGCCCCAAATCTGTTCCCACAGACCAGATGAAGCATCGTAAAATTGCTGAATTTGCTCGTAAAGTGTTGCACTCATGAAAAAGTAGTATTGAGACGAAGTAGAATTCAAAAAAACATACTGGTAGACTACCATGTATGTTTTTGATTAAATAAGGGTATTTTTGTTCTAAGAAAGCTAAACCGGACTTAATCCTCTTTAGAAAAATTTCTCAGTTTTACCTGAACAAACTGTTCTTGCTCAAAATTATACCAACTATCCAAAAAACATACGATATCCAAGAGGCGTAAACCCAGGTTACATCTAACGTTCTTAACTACGAATTACGAATTACGAATTACGAATTAATTATGACTGTTGCTCGGACAATTTGTTTAGGATTTTTGGCTGTCATTGCTGTCGGTACTATCCTGTTGATGATGCCTTTTTCGACTAGCAATGGTACATGGAATAACCTAATTGTGGCACTATTCACCTCGACATCCGCAGTTTGTGTCACAGGTTTATCAGTAGTTGATCCTGGTACTTATTTTTCCTTTTGGGGTCAATTGTTTATTGCACTATTAGCTCAGATTGGCGGGTTGGGCTACATGACAACTACCACATTTCTGATTTTGCTTATTGGCCGTAGATTCGATATGCGGCAAAAGATAGCAATTCAACAAGCTTTAGATCGACCAGGAATGAGTGGTAGCGCCCAAGTTATCCGTTCAATTATTGCCACAACATTAATTTTTGAGATTACAGGCATATTCTTACTTCTACCAGCTTTTGTTCCTGAGTATGGATGGAGTAAAGGACTTTGGTTAGCAATTTTTCATAGTATCAACGCTTGGAATAACGCTGGTTTTAGTTTATTCAAAGATAACTTAATTGGATATCAGTCATCTTTCTTAGTAGTCTTTACCATCACAATGTTAATTATCTTTGGGGGAATTGGCTATCAGGTAATTTTGGAAATGTACCTTTGGTTGCGCGATCGCCTTTTTAAAAAAAATCATAACCAAAGATTTTCTCTAGATTTTAAAGTTGCAACTAGTACAACAATTATATTGTTAGTAATAGGATTAATTGCATTCTTTTGTATAGAGATCAGAAACCCAGAAACATTTGGGTCTCTAAATTTTAGTGACCAGATATTACTAGCTTGGTTTCAATCAGTGACTCCTAGAACTGCTGGTTTTAACACTATAGATATTGGCAAAATGACCAATGCAGGTCTATTTATTACGATTGCACTAATGTTTATTGGTGCAAGTCCAGGTGGTACGGGAGGAGGCATGAAAACAACAACTCTCAGAGTCTTAACCAGTTGCACCAAAGCGATTCTTCAGGGGAAAGAAGAAGTCTTATTATACGATCGCAAGATAGCAATATCTTTAATTTTGAAAGCCGTGGGTGTTTTGGTGGCTTCAGTCGCAACCGTGATTTTAGCTACTGTCTTAATCAGCCTTACAGATCCAAAGTTGGATTTTATTCAAATTTTGTTTGAAGTGGTATCAGCCTTCGCTACTGTCGGACTTTCTACAGGTATTACAGGAACTATCTCTATAACAGCAAAGCTCATCCTCATTATAACTATGTACATTGGACGAGTAGGTGTTTTACTACTGATGTCCGCAGTACTAGGAGATCCTCGCCCTACCAGAATTCACTATCCTGAAGAAAATCTCCTCGTGGGATAGTTAGGGATGGGAAGTAGCGGGATAATAATTCTTGACAACTCACTAATGACTAATGACTAAACTGATAAAATATACATTGAAAGGCAAAAAATAAGATTTTTAATTCAAATATTATAACCGTTTTTTGCCCTAAATACAGGGAGCCATTATAAGGATAAAAAGGGTGAATCTTTCATCATTAAGTTTTTTTCGCAGTTTACGTAAAGATAACCAACAATTTGCTGTAATTGGATTAGGTCGTTTTGGTAGATCGGTCTGTTCTACACTGCATAAGTTTGGTTATCAAGTGTTGGCAACAGATATTGATGAAAAACGAGTTTCAGAAGCATTGACTGAGGGAATAGTTGGTCATGCTTTGCAATTAGATTCTACAGAACCAGCCGCACTAAAAGAAGCTGGAATTTTTGAATTTGATACTGTAATTGTAGCGATTGGCAACTACGTTCAAGAAAGCATTATAACCACCTTAAATGTGAAAGAGGCTGGCGTACCTCATGTAGTCGCCAAAGCTTCTAGCGAAGTTCATCGTAAACTATTACGGCGAGTGGGAGCAGATCATGTTGTTTTTCCTGAGTATGAAGCAGGTTGTGCCCTAGCGCGTACACTTACTAAACCAGCAATCTTAGATCGATTTGATCTAGACCCAGATAACAGTATTGTAGAGTTGATTGTGCCTGATGAATTTCACGGTAGAACAATCACCGAACTTCAACTTCGTAACCGCTACGGTTTAAATTTGCTAGCGGTGAGCCAGGATGGTAAATTTCAGATTAATCCTGACCCTACCAAACGTTTAGAACGTGGTTCAGCAATGGTAGTTATTGGCTGCAATAAAGATATCAATCGTTTGCCGATTTAAAAAATTTAGAAGTCATTCAATTTTAGATTTTAGATTTTTCCTTCAATCCAAGTTGCACTGTAAGCACACCAAAATTGCTACTCAAAATCTAAAATTGGCAGAGTTAGAAGTTATTAATTTATTTCTAACTCTGATTTTTTTATTGTCCAGAACTCGTTGAAGTAGATTGTTGTTCAACTGAGACAGGATTTTCTAGTTGATTTGGCGTTTGTGGCTCAGGTGTTTGTACTACATTATTTGTGTTGTCTGAAGCCTTAGAAGGAGTAGCTGTTTGACTGGCTTGAGGCTGTTGTGGCTGAATTTTCTGGGCAATTTGCTGCATTAGCTGTTCAATTTTTTCAGCTTGCTCAATGTTCCCTTGCTCACGATACTCTGTATGGGCACGTTTCAAGACTCCGTTAGCTTTCTTGATGTCGCCTTGATTATATAAAGTGACTCCCAAATTATAATAAGCTGAGGCGTTTTTAGGATTTAGGCGAATGGCTTGCCGATAAACAGAAATAGCCTCAGAAGCTTGTCCTTGGATTGCTAGCAAATTTGCCATGTTGTTGTAAGCTGTGGCATTTTGAGGATCTGACTGCAAGACTTGACGATAAGTTGCGATCGCTTGCTCTGTTTGACCTTGTTGTTGCAAGGCGATCGCTAAGTTAAAATAGGCGTTGGCATTGCTGCTATCTAAATTAATTGCTTGCTGGTATGTTGCGATCGCTTCCGGTAGCTGTCCTTGTTCATACAGCACCAATCCCAGATTATACAGCGCTGCTACCTTTGTGGGATCTATCACAAGGCTTTGACGATAAGCCGTAATCGCAGCATCTTTTTGTCCCTGACGATGCAGAACTAGCCCTAAGTTGTAATAAGCTTCACTAAAATTAGGATTAATCCTAATCGCCTCTGTATATTCTTGTAAAGCTACATCTAGGCGATTTTGCTCCATGAATATATTACCCAAATAATTTAGCGCAGCCCCAAGGCTAGGATCTCGCTGCAATGCCTGACGAAAGGCATATTCTGCACCCTGTAGGTCTTTGCGGTTATAGCGCGTGACTCCCTGTTGGAAAAAGCTCGCTGCTTCAAGATCCTGAGAAATTGCAGTTTCTGCTAGCAGCTTGCTTCCTGGAAAATTAGTAATTGCCGGTGCAACTAAGACCAAAAACGCAGAGAAAGCAAACAGAAGTCTGAACAGGGGCTTTTTCTGAACAGAGTTTTGGTGAAATAAGAAGTGTAACCACGACTGAGTTTGACTTTTTCTAGACAGGAGTGACATAGATGTACTTATGCTCATATCTTTATAAGTCAGAATACCCACCACAGCATGAAAAATTGCAAATCAAAAAATTAAGAATTTCTCACCTGGGAGTATCCGACTTTTGTGAAAACACCCTTGTCCTTGTTCAGCTGCTCTGCACACCATAGTTAGTGCAATATTCTACAGGTTTTATAATTTGCTAATAAGCAAATTTAAATAAACTATTCTTTTCCTTTCATGCCATTTTTCTTGACTATATTTGACAAATTTAATTATGAAATCACGCATAAAATTAATTGTCTTGAATATTGCAATTCCGCAATAAAAAAATAAAAGCAAATAGAATATACCAATTTTGGTAATCTCATTTTCCTTGTTTACTAAAGTTCATTGTTTTTTATGGCAGTTTAAGCTCTAGGAGCATTTTTAGAAAACGACAAATAAGAAGTGAGGGATTAAAATTCAATGAATCTTATTGCCCTCACACTTGACTTAAGACTTTATGGCTTCCGGCAAAATTAGCATGGCATCACCAAAGGAATAGAAACGATACTTGGAAGCGATCGCTTCGTTGTATATATTCAATAATCGTTGTCTGCCAATTAGCGCACTTACCAACATCAGCAAACTGGAACGTGGTAGGTGAAAATTGGTAATCAAACCATCCACCACCCGCCATTGGTAGCCGGGATAAATAAACAAGTCTGTTTTACCGCAAAATGGTTGTAAATTCCCAGATTTAGCTGCCCCTTCCAAAGCCCTGACTGCCGTTGTTCCCACAGCAATAATTCGACCGCCAGCTGCTTTAGTAGCGCGAATTTGCTCTACTGTGGCGGCGGGAACTTCAATCCATTCTTCATGCATCTGGTGGGTAGTTACGTCTTCCACTTCCACAGGGCGAAAAGTGCCGACACCAACGTGTAGCGTGACAAAAGCTTGATTGATATTGCGATCGCGCAGCTTTTGTAATAATTCTGGGGTAAAGTGTAATCCTGCCGTCGGTGCTGCGATCGCTCCTGGCTGTTGGGCATACACTGTCTGATACTGCTCATCATCGGCTGACGAGTTAGTAATGTAGGGTGGTAACGGTACTTCACCAAATACCTCTAACAGTTGCACCAAAGGCTTTCCCTCTGGAACATCAAATTGCAACAAACGCCCCCCAGTTGCTGCATCTGTTTCTAAAACTGTAGCAGTGAGTTGTTGACTGGTTACTGGGGAAAAATCAAGGGAGCAGGGATTTTTCCCCCTGCCCCCTGCCCCCTGCCCCTCTGCCTCTTTTGAATCCCCAATCCCCGCTTGCCTTGCTTCAAAAATAATCTTCGTTCCCTGTCTGAAGCTTTTTCCTGGCTTAACTAAAGCTAACCAACAGTTATACTGCCGTTCTTCCAACAGCAAAACCTGGATTTTAGCACCAGTGGTTTTATGACCATAAAGTCGCGCTGGAATAACTCTTGTATTGTTCATGACTAACAAATCACCAGAGCGTAGCAGTGCAGGCAAATCATGGAAAATATGGTGAGATGCTTCTGTTTCAGCGCCTGTAGTCGGAGAATTAACTACCAGTAACCGGGAACTATCTCTAGGAACTGCTGGGTTTTGGGCAATGAGTTCTGGAGGTAGTGTGTAGTCATAGCCTGCTACCGAGCAATCTAATTCAAAATCTTTTGCTTGTGGACGAGATGTATCTTTCAAATTGACTTGTACTAGTTTTTGCTTTATTTAGTATTTATACTCTCTTAAAAAGGTTGAGTTAAGTTTTCCCTTCTAAAGGAACTTTAAGGCATTTTCGCTCAGTTTTGTCGTTAGGCTATAAGATTGTTACTATTAAGTAACACGGAAAACTTAACATAAAAATTGGGTAAACCTCCCCATGTAAAAACGGGGGCTTTTACCCTACCGGGAACAGGCACTGATTGACGAATATAGATATGTAGGATTGGCTTTGATCCCAAGCACCAACAAACATGGAATACTTGTACTATCTGGCAAATGCCAGTCTAACCCTGAGGGTCGTTCAACACCTGCACGCTAGACCCCAGACACCAGTTTCGTTCGTCACCGTAATTCATCAAATTGATGGCTGGGTGGTTAGGATCAAACTCAAAGGTCAAGTCTCGCCCCAAGAAGATGGCGATTTTCGGGCTTTTCTAAATGAATTAGGAATTAGCTATGAGCCACCAATGAGGGTACAAATGGCACTTTGGAGTTTAGAAGCGGGACAATGCCCTGTGGACGTGATGCGTCGCTATCAAGTAGCGATCGTTTCTCATGGTAGTCCAGAGAGAGACGAAATCGAAGCTTTCCGGCAACAGTTTGTCAGGGGCTTAGGCTACTGTCCAGAAACTTTGGCGTAATACCGTTTGGTTGTAACGCCAGTAGATAATTATTGGTAATCAGGATATTTTATCCATTACCAATTAACCATTATCAATTGAAGAGTCGAAAGCTGCCAGAATGTATTCTTGCAGCTTAAACTTATATTCGGCTGCTGATGAAGTAGCAAGAGCTTCCTGAGTTGCTATAACCGCAGTCTGATTTTTTGATATCCTTTGACAGTAGACAATAGCAACATCAAATCGGCAAGCATAATCCGCCTTTTCAGGGTACTGGGCTAAGAATATTCCAGCTGTCCGTGAGATTTTTGCTTGCTTTTGTGGGGTGATGGCGCTTCTTCCTCCTGCATCCCAACTCCCTGAACGGCGGGTTTTGACTTCAACAAATGCCAGTAAGGAGTGCTGAGTAAGGAGTTTTTCCCCAGTTTGTCCATCATATTGAGCAATAATATCGATTTCTCCATAACGGCTAGAAAAGCGACGATGCAGAATTATCCAACCTGTAGATTGCAACCATTGGGCAACTAGGTCTTCTCCTAAATGACCAATATCTGGATAATGAGATGGAGGAAGGTTAGCCATTGACGAAAAATATCATAAATTCTATGAATTCTAAGTTAAGCAATCGCACAGCAGGTTCTAAACTCGACTCATCCCGAACACAATTCGGGTTGAAGCGTCAGACAGACTATCACTTCTGGACAAATATACTCAGCTTATTCTTGTGGGGAATAATTGCCATCACGGCAACGCTCGGTTTTGCTCCAACAACTTTGGCACTCGAATATAATAAAGAGATTTTGGTCGAGGCTGATTTTTCAGGACGTGATTTAACAGACTCTAGCTTTACCAAAGCTAATCTTCGCCAGAGTAACTTCAGTCATGCTAATTTGAACGGTGTCAGTTTTTTTGCAGCAAATTTGGAGTCTGCAAATTTAGAGGCAGCTGACTTGAGAAATTCCACTTTAGACTCGGCTCGTTTAGTTAGGGCAAATTTGACAAATGCGCTGTTAGAGGGTGCTTTTGCTGCTAACGCCAGATTCGATGGCGCAATCATTGACGGGGCAGATTTTACCGATACGCTGCTGCGTTCGGATGAGCAAAAAAAATTGTGCAAACTTGCCAAAGGGACTAATCCAACTACAGGACGAGATACGCGTGACACGTTGTTTTGTCCTTAGTATTTTCTACTGGAATTGGGAATGGGGAATGGGGAATTGGGAATTGGAATTGGTAATGGGGAATGGGGAATTGGGAATTGGAATTGGTAATGGGGAATGGGGAATTGGGAATTGGTAATGGGCCATTCCCTACTAACCTACCAACCAATGGCCCCAATCTTTTGACAAACAATTTTCATTCCTTTGCCTGGTGAAGAATTGGCGACAAAAGGTATTTCTCCTTTCTCCTTATCCTCTTGAAGTAGCTGTCCCTCTGAACTGTAAATGGCAATGTGATTCCGAAAAAGCCGCGATTCGGAACATGATGCGTCGAATGTAGTCTCGAAGATACCATCTCCGTACATACCGTAAAGTTTGTACGTTGTACCCTGAATAGTTTTTGTGTCCAGAGCGACGCTGTTTCCTAATTTATCATGCCCCACAGTAATATATCTTTGTGCATCTTGGGCGATGGCTGTGCCAACACCTTCAGCGATCGCACTGCCATTACTCAATAAAATAGCGATCGCTCCCACCATACCGCCGATTTTAAAATACATACGGTTTCAAAATATAAGATTTCATATATTTTTATCCGCAATCAAAGCGGTTCTAGCAGGGTAGAAGTACTGAAATCAAGACAGAGCAAGGTGTTATACTAGTTCGTAACACTTTATGGGAAGCGTCAAGCACTAAAAAAATAGCTGCAATACTTTTCAAAGTATGAGTGAAACACTTGCTGATATTGCCATACCGCCCCAGTTTCCCGATCACACTCAACTACCAGAGTCCGATGGTACGTTTGTGAAAAATTTTCAAGAGCATCCCCAAACCGTCATTTTGACAGACTCAATTGCTCAAATTTTGCAACGCTTACATCCAGATGGACAGTATTGCATTGGTCAAGATTGTGGTATTTACTGGCGAGAAACTGAACCACCAGAAAAAGGAGCAGCAGCACCGGATTGGTTTTATGTTCCTGGTGTACTACCAAGGCTAGATGGCAAAAACCGTCGCTCCTATGTTTTGTGGCGTGAATACATACCCCCATTGATTGCTATAGAACTAGCTAGTGGTAATGGCGATGAAGAACGAGATGTTACTCCTTTACCTTTAGCTGGTAGTCGGGAAGGCGCAAAACCCGGTAAATTTTGGGTATATGAGCGAGTAATCCGAATTCCCTACTATGCGATTTATGAAATTAGTAATGAGAAACTGGAGGTTTATCACCTGGTAGATTTTTCTTACCACAAAATGCAGCCTAATGAGCGAGGCCACTACCCAATTCCTCCTTTAGGTGTGGAACTAGGGTTATGGCAGGGAAGCTACTTAAATAATCCTGAACAATTTTGGTTGCGCTGGTGGGATTTAGAAGGAAATCTGTTACTGATTGGTCAAGAAGAAGCCGAGTTGCAAAGGCAAAGAGCCGAGCAAGCAGAACAAAAAGCTACACAATTAGCAGAACGGCTTAGGGCAATGGGTATCGACCCAGACGTAGAGTAATATTTACTAAGTTATGGTAAGCCGAAAAACTTAGTAATCACGGGCAAAAGCTTACTACAGGCTTCAACTAGCTTCACCGTAGTAAGCAAATCAGTGATGTCTACGACGGACTACGCTAACGCAACTTTCAATAACTTGAGGTCTGTTTTTGCTATCTTCTGCATGGCTCTATTCATGAATTGCCCCGAACAAAAACTTCTCACAACATTGAGCAGTCACTATCTAAAAAATAGCGATGTTTATTAAATTGGCACTTAATTTATTAGTTAAGCATACTGGTTAAATCCAGGATTCGAGTGAAAAGCTGTAAACTTGCTGAATCCTAGTGAAGTCGCTGTCAGCAGAGACGAGAGTAATATTATGATAAATTGCTGTTGCGGCGATCCATATATCATTATCATCAAAACCGAGATCCTGAATGCGGGTACTGCGGCGTTTATTTTTTTCTTTTGGGGCAAATTGACGAAAAATGCAGTTCTTCAGTTGACTGTATATCTCAGCTATTTCTTTGTTAATCAGATAGATATCAATCTCTGTCAGGAATTCTTGAACCACTGGTAAGTTCATCTCTCGACGCTCTGATTTTTCCGTCATGTAGAGCAACTCACCATAGCTAATGATGCTAATCCCAAAAGGATCTTGAGCATAGCTTTGAGCAGTTGCTACAACTTGAGGATTGTTGTTAATGAGATAACTACAGTGATTCGTATCCAGCAAATACATAAATTATTGGCTTAAAACTTCGCTTTTGAGCGGGTTGCATCAAGAAATGCTAGGCACTCATCTAGGTCGTCTCCATGCCAAGTACCAGCAAATTTAAGCAAATCTTGACCTGTAGAACCTCGTCGAATCACAGATTGAGAACGATCGCCACGTTGTTTTATTTCAGCGATTTTAGCAGCAAAATCTTCAGGTGGTTGTGCTAAAGTCTCATCCTCCAGAGGAGAATCGGACGGAGTGTGTGCTTGCTCTAAAGATGCCAGAATCGAAGCTCCAGTGGAAGGTGATTTGGTCACTTCTGATTGAGATGGAACTGTTTTCTGAAAACCAAGAAATGCTATATATTGCTCAACCTGAGTTAGTTGGTCATCTGGAAGTTGAGCAATCTGTTGTTGAAGTTGATGGCGGCGCTCAAGCATAGTCATCGGACACCTCTCAGGAAGTACTGAACTTTCATTTTACTTGATTGATCCAGTAAGAATGGTTTTGACGATCGCACTATAAAAGTCAAAAAGCTTGAACAAAGACCGATCGCAATATTGACCAGAAACTAGCTAAAAAATAGCAATGGGCTGCGCTTTGCCGGACGCGATCGCACTCTACGAAGGTACAACTAGTGTTGTACCTCAAAATTTATCTCACACTCCGAAACCACTCAGTAATCCCCTGAGCGATCGCATCAGCCATTTTTTTCTGTTCTTCTGGGTTCACTACTTGCTCAAATTCATCGGGATTGCTCATAAAACCCAATTCTAGTAACACCGATGGCGCAGCTGCTGGGCGTGTCAGCGCTAGGTTATCCCAAAACACACCATAAGAAGGTTTGCCGAGTTTTTTGACTACATAAGTCTGTAAAAACATTGCCAGGCTGTGGGCTTGGGGTTGATACCAAAAAGCGGCGAATCCCTTGGTTTTTTCAGCATCGCCATCATCGGGTAAGGAGTTGTGATGTATGGAAATAGCGATCGCAGGTTCTTCTTTACTAATAATTGCCTGACGTTCTGCTAGAGAAACCTCCTTATCGTCCTCCCGCGTCATCACTACCGTTGCCCCTCGCTTCACCAAATCGTCCCGCAGCAACTTAGATACCACCAAATTCACATCTTTTTCTAAATATCCAGTTGGGCCACTGGCACCAGATTCTTTACCGCCATGCCCTGGATCGAGTACAATCTTGAGATTAGCTAAAAGCTTGCGTCTTGTGTTCCCAATATTAGGCGGATGACGCAAAGCCAAAACCAGGGTTGTACCGTCGTATCTCAGCTTATATCCCCACTGTTGAGCTTTTTTGAGGTTAAAGGTGTATTTTACTTGTTCTGGAGTCTCCTGTTGCCAATCTAGCCGAGAAATTAGAGGGTCATCATCCAGGCGAATAATGTCCGTTTGGGCAGTAGTATTGTAGAGAGTGAGAGCGAGAGCTTTCTCACTTTGTTGCACGCTCACAGGTATGGGAACTTGTAAGGGGAAAAATATCTCTGTTGCACCAGGGAGTTGACGGTATCCGACACTGCGAATTATTGTCTGTGGCACAATTGCACCAGGTAGAATGCGAGTTTCCTGACTATTAATCCAAGCGCCATAGTCTAGGCGCAACCATTCACCTTCCTTACCTGTTACTGTTGCGCGTGTGCCTTTAGGCAGTGGTGTGAGTCGAGAATAATCGGTGCTTGGGCCAGTGCGAGCAACGCCTGACTCTACTGTAACCTCAGAAACCGGCAACTCTGCTCTTGAGAGGATTTGAATTTTACCAGTCCCTGGTTGAGTTATCGTCTTGCCATTGAGTGTTAGTTGAAACTGAGGTTTTCCCAGATCGGCGGCTGTAGCCATTGTGGTGCAACCTTTATAATTGCCTACGCTAGACTGGGCATAAGGCTGATTTTGCCCTGTCAGTGCTGCTAAATTATTTGGCAGTTGTGCCTCTTGGGGTTGGGGTGAAAGGGCAATCGTTTGATTAGCCAGGGTTACAGAGACATTGGCGTTAGGGGGTGCAATCGCGCTAAAACAAATTAGTTCTCCTGGTAGTCTGGCAATGTCAGCGGCGGGAGTCAAGGAATCTTTAGCAAATGCTACCCCCTGTGGTAGTTCAGGGCTAGTGTTAACCCTGATCACCTTAATCTTAAGTTCTTGATTCTGGCGACGCACAGTAAAAAGATTCTCTCCCAACTGCAAAGGGAAACTAGGGGAAAAATGACCAGCTTTGCTGCGGTTAATTGGCTTACTATTGATCAAAACCTCACCATCTGGTGGTGCAGTCCCCAGAAAAAAGATTTTTTGGGAACTCGTCTGGTAGTCTGTCTTGGGAAAAACGACTATAAGAGATGGTTCTGCCAATGCTACGGAGGATGTGAGAATACAGCCTAATATTACTAATCCTAAAAGGTTTTTCACAGCAAATCATAGAAGATTACACCACAATAACTGTGGCACAATGACGGGATGTATTTTTAGAAGTTGTTAGAAATTCAAACTACTATGACTAAGTTTATCTTCGTAACTGGAGGCGTAGTTTCCAGTATTGGTAAGGGCATTGTAGCAGCAAGTCTAGGGCGTTTGCTCAAGTCGCGCGGATATTCGGTGTCGATTCTCAAACTCGACCCTTATATCAATATCGATCCTGGCACAATGAGTCCCTTTCAGCATGGGGAAGTATTCGTTACCCAGGATGGTGCGGAGACAGATTTGGACTTGGGGCATTACGAACGCTTCACCGATACCTCAATGTCGCGCTTGAACTGTGTGACTACTGGCGCGATTTACCAGGCAGTCATTAATAAAGAGCGACGCGGAGACTACAATGGCGGCACTGTACAGGTTATTCCTCATATTACTAATGAAATAAAAGACCGGATTCTGCGAGTTGCTAAAAGTACAAATCCATCTGTAGTAATTACAGAAATTGGCGGGACGGTGGGAGATATTGAATCACTGCCGTTTTTGGAAGCGATTCGCCAGTTTCGCAAAGAGGTGGGACGGCAGAATGTGCTGTATATGCACGTGACGCTAGTACCGTGGATTGCTTCTGCGGGTGAGATGAAAACTAAGCCAACACAGCATTCAGTTAAAGAACTCAGATCCATTGGTATTCAACCAGATATTTTAGTTTGTCGGAGCGATCGCCCCTTACCCAAGGGATTAAAGCAAAAATTGTCGGGATTTTGCGATGTGCCCGAAGAATGCGTCATTACTTCTCAAGATGCCAAAAGTATCTATGAAGTACCCCTAAATCTGGAACGGGAAGGAATGGCAGAACAAGTGCTGAACTTGCTGCAAATGGAGCAACGCCAACCAGATTTGACGCAGTGGCAAACCTTGGTACAACGGTTACATACTCCCAAGCACGAGTTAGAAATTGCCATTGTCGGCAAATATGTGCAGTTAAGTGATGCCTATTTATCTGTGGTGGAAGCATTAAACCATGCGGCAATTTCCACTTATGGCAAACTGCGCCTGCGTTGGGTAAATTCAGAAGATTTGGAAAATGAATCAGCCGAAGCTCATCTTGGGGGTGTTGATGGAATAGTTGTGCCAGGAGGTTTTGGAGTTCGGGGGGTGGATGGCAAAATTGCCGCCATTAAATACGCACGCGATCGCCAAATTCCCTTTTTGGGTTTATGCCTGGGAATGCAATGTTCTGTAATTGAATGGGCTAGGCATATAGGGGGATTAACAGATGCTAATAGTGCTGAATTTGACCCTCATACAACGAATCCGGTAATTAATTTATTGCCAGGACAGCAGGAAGTTGTCGATTTAGGGGGTACAATGCGCTTGGGGCTATATCCTTGTCGTGTTCTTCCTGATACATTGGCTTTCAAGCTTTATCAAGAAGATGTCATTTATGAACGACATAGACATCGCTATGAGTTCAACAATGCTTACCGCGATCTCTTATTAAAGTCCGGCTATGTGATCAGTGGGACTTCTCCTGATGGACAGTTAGTTGAAATTGTGGAATTACCCAAGCACCCATTCTTTCTGGCTTGCCAATTTCATCCAGAATTTCAATCGCGTCCTAGTAGCCCTCATCCTTTATTTAAAGGGTTTATTCAAGCAGCGATCGCTCTTTCTCTGTCAACTTCAGGTACACCAACACCATTGGAGGTTTCTTAACAATTCATAATTCAAACAAATTAATTTGATTTTGAATTGGTACACAGCAACAAAAACTTAAGGCTTCAGTAGACTTGGACATACAGGGTGCATCATTCGTAAATTTCGGACTTGAGGAGATGTTGTGGCGTACTGGGTGAAAATCCTTTACGAGAGGAGAGAATATGTCGTGAATTTTGAACGTGTCCATGCTTTTTGTTATGAAGTGAATGGCAGGGTTACTTTTTGGCTACCCGATAGTGCCATTCCAATAGTCATTAATCCACAAAGTAACCTAGAAGATTATCAAAAGATTCTCGATTATTTAGAATGTGTGACAAGTTTAGAATTAGATCATGCCCACTGGGTGAAAATCCTTTACGAAAAAAATGAATATGTAATTAATCTCAACTGCATCAGTTCCTTTTGTCATGAACCGAATGGTAGGATAACTTTCTGGTTGCCAGATGGTACTATTCCCATCATTATTAATCCTGTGAGTAATCCCGAATCATATCAAAAAGTTGTGCAATACGTTCACAAAGCAACGGGCTATTCTTTATCTTAAAATTTTTAGATAGTAGAGCAAGGTTATTCAAAAAATTTTAGATTGACTCCAGCAATCAAGTCAGGGGCTTATTATTTAATTTTAAATTTTGGACTTTCCTGGGGAACGCTACGCGAAAAGTGTGAAGGTAGATCGACTGAGCGATCGCAGAACATCTCAGTCGAACAATTTTAGTAACTCAACAATTACGAATTACGAATTACGAATTACGAATTCTGTTTTGACAAATCCATCAAATTTGCCAGCTTGTAAACCACCCGCGCTCCAACATTACCATCCCATTCGGCATCACCGACTTCACAAATATCAAAGCCAATAATTTTTCTACCACTCTTGACTAATTCCCGGAACAGAAAAAATGTTTGCTCTAATTCCAATCCACCGGGAACAGGAGTACCTGTACTTGGGCAGAGTTTTGGATCTAGACCATCTGCATCAAAGCTAATGTAAACATACTCAGGTAAATGACTGATGATTTCTTGGCATAAATCAAGCCAAGTTGTTCCAGAGTAAAGCCTTTGCTTAATGGCTGGGTCGTAATAGGCAATAATGCGACTTTCAGATTGGTCTATCATTTGCACTTCATCATGACTAATATCACGCAAACCCACTTGCACTAGCTTGGAAATTTGCGGTATTTTCATCGCATTAAACATAATCGACGCATGGGAAAACTCAAATCCCTCATAAGCATCGCGTAAATCTGCGTGGGCATCAATGTGTAATATGCCATAGTTGGCGTAGTTAGCTGCTAATGCTTGGAAATAACCTAATGGCGAACTGTGATCTCCACCAATAACTGCGACTCCCTTACCCTTGTTAATTGCTTCTTGGCAATTTTCAAACAGCCATTGATTTACCTGTTGGCTAGCCTGATTAATTTCTGTGAGGACAGGTGTTAAATCTGGTGTATCTGAGAGTTCTTTGCCTTGGGCTAATCGCTCAATAATTTTTGCTGCCAAGGCGCGGTAGTATGTATTCTTCTCTAAAATATCTTGGGGAATTTCTACCATGAAAATTCCCTGCTTCCAACCATTAGGGTTATCGAAATCGAACAAATCTAGTTGAGTTGAAGCATCGAGAATTCGCTGGGGGCCATTGGCTGTGCCTGCGCCATAAGAAACAGTGACTTCCCACGGCACACCAAAGACAATCAGGTTTGCAGACTCATAATCGCAAGGCAAACCTAAGAGGTTGCCATTTATTTCACCTACGCCGCTAGGATTGTAGTCTTGTAGTTGATTACTCATCGATTATCTTCTGGATTTACGTGGATAGACAGCACGCCGCCTAGTGGACATCTGCATTGTAATCAAAATTTTTCATCGGCGGTAAACTACAGTGCCTTTATTACTTGGTCGAAATTGCGGCGATACATCTGTTGGCTGTAGTCTTCCCACTCTTTATCTGACGAGTGGGGCGATCGCTTTAATGTTGCTTCTTGGACGTATGCCATCAATGGGCGACGAAGATACTCGTATTTCTCAAAGGCTTTGGCTATAGCTTGCAGATCGTTCCAGTTATTCTCCTCAGCAATTTTAGCGATGAGTGTTGTAACTATTAGCGCATCTTCCAATCCTTGATTAGCCCCTTGAGCCATGAAGGGAGGCATTCCATGTGCGGCATCGCCAACTAAGACGATTCGCCCTACACTCCAGGCTGGTGGAATTTTGACAGGATTAGCTTCTATATTGAGGTCAGTTGGGTTAGAAACTTGTAGAGAATCCAAAATGCTAGCGGGGTGAATGTAGTATGGACGCTGCTGCATTTTGGCAGGAGGAGACAGACGCACTAATTGCTTGAGCGCATCAGGAAAACCTGCTTTTTCCAACTCCTGCAAAGCTAAGTCAATTAAAGAACTTTCTGACTTTTCTTGCAACGATTCTAAAGGCAAAGCAAGATGTATTATGTACCCAAGTACACCAGTTGGTCTGCGAAATAATATTATCCTGATGTTATTTATACAAACAGAATTTCCAGTTATTTCATCATTAGTGATTGTGACAAGTGGTGAGTCTTGAAAGAAATCTTCTTCTAGTTTTGTCAATAATTCCTTTGGTACTTCAGCTATTTCCATACAAAATATAGCTGCAAACCCAGAGTATTCAGGTCGAGCAAAATCATGATATTGAGTATCTGTATAAAGTAGCCTACGAACTGTAGAATTAATCCCATCTGCCGCAACAATTAGTTTCGCTCTAATGGATTTTGTTGCTGATTCTTGGGTGAGAATATCTGAGTTTTGAGGCTGCGGATCGTTATCTTTTTGCCCATCTATCCAATAGGCATAAGGGTTGGTTTCTATTGCTGTATCACCTATACAATCTATGCGGATACAACCTTTTTCCGGCTCATTCACAACATTAATACAACGGTGATTAACTTTAACTATGTCTAGTGGAAGTAGCTGTCTGAGGGTTGTCTGTAAATTGTACCAAGAAATTGATACTCGACCCTCACCATAATCTTTAAACCAGTCATCAAAACTAAGTGAATTTGACCGAATTATCTCGCCCTTTAAATTTTTGTAAACCCATTGGGGTGAAGCCTTTGGAGGTTGTTGCTTTTGAGTAGGTTTGACAGGTTCCTGATCATTAGACTGCTTGGAGTTTAATAAACCCAGTCCAGTATTTTTGACTTCTTCGTAAGCATTAGGATCTAAAAGTTTGAGAGCTTTTAATCCATTGGGGAGAAGATCCAGTGTTTGTCCAACTTGACGAAAGGCGCGAGTTTGATCGATGACAAGGACATTTTCGATTCCACGTTTACGTAAGCCAATGGCAGTTGCTAACCCAATAGGCCCAGCGCCAACCACTACAACATCGTAGATTTCTTGAGAGGTAGAAGAGGAGATAACAGATGCAGGTAAGATATCAGCTTTGGTTGATGTGTTTGTATGTATATGAGGACTTGATTGAGTTTCTGGCATATTTATATACAGTAATCTGGGATAGAAACTGGGCAATTTGGAAAGCTATAGCCATCAAGTTACATAGGATTACATAACAATATTAAAGTTAAATACAAAAAGTTAGATATTTTGCTGCGATCGCACTTATTCTCTGAAAGCAAATTATGATTATCGAACCGCCAAGCCGCCAAGAACGCCAAGAGAAGAAAGAGAAAGGGTTATATATATTACAGCTGGTGTTCAAAGGTGGAGCGATGTCTACGACGGGCTACGCCTATGCCCTTTTTGCTCGACAGTTCGTGTTCACAGGTGGAATGGTGAGGTTTTGAGGTCGAGTCTAGAGGCGTAGGAGCCTGCGATCGCCACAATCTAATCCTTGATAGAGGCTACATTATTAATTAGTTCAATTTTTCTGCTGCGCGTCCAAGCAGCAACTCGTGTCAGGCATCGCTTCTGTAAAACCCGAAATGACTAACGAAGAACTGCTGCAAATTATTGAAAAAGCTGTCAGAGATAAGAAGACACAATTAGACCTTTCTGGCAAAGGCTTAACAACCCTGCCACCGGAATTTGGCCAATTCACCAACCTGCAATACCTCAACCTCACCAGTAATCAACTGAGTAGTCTGCCACCCGAATTTGGCCAACTCACCAACCTGCAAACGCTCTACCTCTTCAGTAATCAACTGAGCAGTCTGCCACCCGAATTTGGCCAACTCACCAACTTGCAAATGCTCGACCTCAGCAGTAATCAACTGAGCAGTCTGCCACCCGAATTTGGCCAACTCACCAACCTGCAAACGCTCGACCTCAGCAGTAATCAACTGAGCAGTCTGCCACCCGAATTTGGCCAACTCACCAACCTGCAAACGCTCTACCTCTTCAGTAATCAACTGAGCAGTCTGTCACCCGAATTTGGCCAACTCACCAACCTGCAATCCCTCAACTTTAGCAATAATCAACTGAGCAGTCTGCCACTGGAATTTGGCCAACTCACCAACCTGCAATCCCTCAACTTTAGCAATAATCAACTGAGCAGTTTGTCACCGGAATTTTGCCAACTCACCAACCTGCTATTCCTCAACCTTGACAGTAATCCTTTAGAATCACCTCCACCAGAAATTATCACGAAAGGGTTTAAAGCAATTCTTGACTTTTGCAAGCAACAACTAGAACAAGAAACTGATCGCCTCTATGAAGCTAAATTAATCATTGTGGGAGAAGGTGGTGCAGGTAAAACTACGCTAGCCAAAAAAATTCAAGACAATAAGTATACGTTACAACAAGATGAAAATACCACCGAAGGCATAGATGTTATTCAATGGAAATTCTTGCTTGACAATAACAGAGAATTTCAGGTCAACATTTGGGACTTTGGTGGTCAAGAAATTTACCATGCTACCCACCAATTTTTTCTCACAAAACGCTCCCTTTATACCTTAGTTGCTGATACTCGCAAAGAAGACACAGATTTTTATTACTGGTTAAATGTGGTTGAATTACTGAGCGGTAATAGTCCTTTGTTAATTGTCAACAATGAAAAGCAGGAGCGCAAGCGAGAAATAAACGAGCGAGAGTTACGGCGCGAATTTACTAATTTTAAGGAAACACTTACTACAAACTTAGCCACTGATCGCGGTCTGCCAGAAATCTTAAATAAAATTAAGCATTATATTACTAACTTACCTCATGTAGGAATAGAACTCCCTAAAACCTGGGTTAAAGTGCGGGAAGCTTTAGAAGGTGACTCCCGCGAATATATTAGCTTGGAAGAATATCTAAACATCTGTCAAAAACATGGTTTTACTAAACAAGAGGATAAACTCCAACTCAGTGACTATCTGCATGATTTGGGTGTATGCCTTCACTTCCAAGATGATGACTTTTTAATAAAAACTGTGATTCTCAAGCCCACTTGGGGTACAGATGCCGTTTACAAAGTATTAGATAATCCACAAGTAATTCAAAACCTGGGTAAATTTCATCGCAATGATTTAAAAAATATTTGGCACGAAAACAAATATGCCAATATGCGACCAGAACTGTTGCGGCTAATGATGAAATTTAAACTGTGTTACGAAATACCTAGTCGTCCTGGCATTTATATTGCACCTCAATTACTCTCTGTCAATCAACCTGATTTCAATTGGTATGAATCCAATAACCTAATTCTGCGCTATAAATATGACTTCATGCCGAAAGGTATTCTTACCCGCTTTATAGTCGAAATGCACTCTGATATTGAACAACAAACCCTAGTTTGGAAAACAGGCGTTGTTCTTGCTAAATACAAAAGCCGTGCTGAAGTGATTGAATACTACAATCAACGAGAAATTAAAATCCGCGTAGAAGGAAACCGCAAGAAAGAACTCCTAGCAGTTATCACTCATGAACTAGATAAAATACATAATTCTTATGAAAACCTAAAATATCAAACACTTGTTCCCTGCAACTGTGAAAGCTGTAAAGATAGTCAAACGCCTCATTTTTACCGTCGAGACGTGTTGTATAAATTCCGGGACAATAATCGCTACAAAATCCAGTGCCAGGATAGTGGTGATATGGTAGATGTCCGTAGACTGATTGATGATGTTTTATCGACTTCACCAAATTTAGAAAAATCCATGTCTGAACCCGTAACTAGAAATCAAGTTTTCATTAGCTATAGTCATCAAGATCAAGAGTGGCTTACTAAACTCCAGAAGCACCTTAAACCAATAATTCGTAACCAAAATATGCTGGTGTGGGACGATAGCAAAATTCAACCTGGTGCTAAGTGGCGCGAAGAAATTGAAAATGCTTTAGCAGCAGAAAAAGTGGCAGTATTGTTGGTTAGCCCAGATTTTTTAGCATCAGACTTTATTGCTGATAATGAGTTACCCCCATTGTTGGATGCGGCGGAAGCTAAAGGACTCACGATTATTTGGATACCGTTGAGTTCTAGCGGCTATGACGAAACAGAAATTGAAAAGTATCAGTCAGCACACCCTCCAAATCAACCTTTAGACAGCTTGAACTTAGCACAAGAGAATAAAGCTTGGGTGGATATTTGTAAGAAGATTAAAGCAGCAGTTTTTAGAGAAATTTAATCGTAATTATAAGATCGTTAATTATACAGAATATTTTAAGTTAGATAGGAGTGAATTTTATTTACTTGCAAAGTGTTGCATTTATTTTTGATAACTTCAGCAAATAAAAGTACTTAATGATTTAATAATTGGAATTTATAATTATAGTTTTAAAAATAGCTTAATCAATAGATAATCAATCTAATTTAAATTAGTAGTTAGTTGAGTATTTAACTTTGTTGATTATGTTGAAATTAGCATTTCCATTGAAGGTAGTAGGCGGAGCGGTTTTCCTCATTTCATTTTTTTCCTTACGAGCAATTAGCGCCACAATCTCAGAAGGGTTTGAGTCTGGACAGAAGGGAGCTTATGCTGCGGCTGATGTTACCCTCACTACCTCAGAGGGTGACAAGCGACCTATAAAGTTTGCTGCATAAGGGAGAGGGCAGAAAAACCACGCTGAAAATAGAGTTGTTTATGAGGTTTGAGG